>JBEKKG010000835.1:0-3778 GCA_050010835.1 Planctomycetota bacterium | reverse complement strand
GTCTGGGCGTTGCAGTGCATTCACGATTTCGATCTGTCGGCGGAACAACTGCGCAAACTGCGCGCGCTCTGGTCTGACGTTGGAACCAGCGAGGCGGCGGCGGGCGACGAAGCCTCGTCCAAGACCCCGCAGAAATTCGTGGCGCTGCTGCGCAAATTGCGCGATGCGCTGATCAAGGCGGACGATCAGGACCTCATAGACGAGCTGCGTGACGACCTGGCCTCCATGCGCGAAGATGACGAAATCAATGTGCCGGACCACGTGGTGGTGAAAGATGCGGCGCGCGGAAAAGTGAAGAAGGCCGTAAAGCTCCTGCAACCCAGCCAGCTCGCGTCGTATCTGGCGGCTTACGAAGATGAAATCCCCGACCCCGTCGAGGCGCTGACCGATGCGGCTGGGGAGGCCTGCGGGGCGGAGACGTCCAGATTTGAGGAACTCTGCAAAGAGAACGCGGAGGAACTGGGGCCGCTGCTGGACGGCATCGAACCGGATAAGGCGTCCAAACAGGGCGAGAAGATTAGAAAGTGGCTGGCGCAATGGCGGGGGTTGAGCCAGGGTGAATTCAAAGCGAAGGCTGCGGAAGTGCAGAAGTCGGCGGAGGACCTGGCGGGTGACTTGGACTCGTTCGTGGTCCTGCGCCGCTGGGTGGAGCGGGACCTGGCGGAACTGCTGTCCAATCCGCAATTGGGGAAAGCAATTGAAGACCGGCTGAAGGTGCTGGCAGCCGGCGAGAAATGAACTGGGCGCGCGCGGCTGCGCTGGCCCCCGGCCAGTGCCCTCGCGCAGAAGGAAAGGGGAAGCCATGAAAAACGCAATCGGAGTGATGATAGCTCTGATGGGTTTGTTGTGCGCGGGCTCGCCGCCGGTGGATGCGGTTGCAGGGCCAAATCAGGACGTGCAGTTAGCCGCCAAGAAGGCCAGGCAGCGCGCTGCCAAGGGCAGCATCAGCGGGAAAGTGGTGCACGGACACAATGGCAAAGCCGTGGCGGGCGCTCATGTTCATATAGTGCATCACCACCGCCATCACCAACATGCTGTAGCCGCGGCTGCGCAAGCGAACAACCAGGCCAAAGCCGCCGCTACGGCCGCGAAAGCGAATGCCAAGGCCAAAGCTACCGCGCAAGCGAAGGCCCAAGCCGCCGCCGCTCCGGCGAACGGCCAAGCCAACGTCGCCGCCGCCGCCGCGCAAGGCCAGGTGGCCCGCAGGCATCACCATGGCGTCACGACCGCAGCGGACGGCACGTTCACGCTGCCGACGGTCAGGGCCGGAACGCATGTCGTGGCAGCGCATAAGCGCCACGTCGGCCGCGGCCATGCGAGCGTCACCGTGGCCCAGGGCCAGACGGCGAACGTGACGATTCGCATCCACAAGCACCACCATCATCACGCCACGGCTGTGGCAGCGCCGGCCAATGCGTAAGACATTCACCACAGAGACACAGAGGCACAGAGGGAGAGTTTTGGATTTTGGATTTCGGATTTTCGATTTGAGCATGTTCGGCGGAGCAATCGCAAATCGAAAATCGCAAATCTAAAATTTCCTCTCTGTGCCTCTGTGTCTCTGTGGTGAATTCCGTTTGCTTCTTGACTTTTCCCGCCTTTCTTTGCTAATACACCGCCTTTTGGCGCGCCCGGCATTGCGCCGGGCGGGTGTTTAATTCGAGCCGCGGCCGTAAGCGAGCGACAGTTGCCTCTTGCTGAAACGCGGGGCACGGAGAGAATTGAGGGCTCCTTCAGCGTGGGCAAGAACCTTGTAATCGTTGAGTCACCCGGCAAGATCAAGACCCTGGGCCGGGTCTTGGGCAGGGATTTCATCATTAAGGCCTCGCGGGGCCATGTCCGCGACCTGCCCGGGAACAGGAAAGACGACAACCTCCAGAACCCCCTCGTAGTCGGTGTGGCCAAAGACTTTACACCCTCTTATGTCACTATGCCCAGCAAGAAAAAGTACCTCGACGAGATCAAGCGATCCGTGGAAGGCGTGGATATGGTCTACCTCTGCCCAGACCCCGACCGCGAAGGTGAAGCCATTGCCTGGCACCTGGCCGAAGCCCTGAAGCTCAGCCCGGCCCAAGCCGTGCGTGTGACTTTCGACGAGATCACTCCGCGCGGAATCCGCGCCGGGTTCGCCAGTCCGCGCGGGATTGACATGGATCTGGTCAACTCGCAGCAGGCCCGCCGCATCCTGGACCGCATCGTCGGCTACACCCTCTCCCCGCTCCTCACGCAGAAGATCGGCGGCGGGCACCTCACCGCCGGCCGCGTGCAATCCGTCGCGGTGCGGTTGCTGGTTGAGCGGGAAAAAGAGATCAAGGCCTTCAAGAGCGAAGCCTACTGGACCATCTCCGCCAAATTCAGTCTTGCGGACAAGGGCCTGCCCTTTGGCGCCAGTTTGCGCGCCCTGGACGGCAAGCAGGTCGTAGCCAACGGCGACGATCTGGCCAAGTTCAAGTCCGGGCAGGCCCAGTTGGGCGCCTCGGGCGTCGTCCGCATCCTGATTGCCAACGCGGCCGAAGCCCACGCCCTCGTTGCGGCCCTGCGCACGGCCAGCTACGCGGTGTCCTTCTATGAGGTCAAGGAAGTCTTCGACCGCCCCTATCCGCCGTTTGCCACCAGCCAGCTTCAGCAGGCGGCGGCCGTCCGCCTCGGCTTCGACGCCAAGCGGACGATGCGCGTGGCGCAGCAGCTTTACGAAGGCGTGCCGCTGGGCGAGCAAGGCCCCGTCGGGCTCATCACCTACATGCGCACCGACTCCTTCCGCATCAGCCAGGACGCGCTCAACGAATGCCGCGACCTGATCCGGCAGCGCTACGGCGAGAAGTACCTGCCCGAGAAGCCGGTCTTCTACCGTTCCCGCACCGGCGCGCAGGAGGCGCATGAAAGCATCCGGCCCACGCACGTCGAACTGACGCCGGAGCAGATCAGGCAGCATCTGAGCGACGAGCAGCACAAACTCTACAAGCTCATCCACGACCGCTTTGTCGCCTGCCAGATGGCCCCCGCCGTCTTCGACGCCACCACGGCGGACATCGAGGCCAGAGGCTGGAATCTGGGAGCGCCGGCGTCCCCGCCCCTGGGAGCGCCGGCGTCCTCGCCGGCCTCGGCGGGCGGGGCGCCCGCGCTCCCAGGAACTGCCTCGGACCTCCCGCTTCTGGGTTCCGGCCCCCATATTGCCGTCTTCCGCGCCACGGGCCGCGTCCTCAAGTTCGACGGCTGGCTGGCCGTGCAGGGCGGCGCTGCGGCGCTGGCCGCGGCACACATCGAAGCCTCAACAGCCGACCGCGAAAAAGGGGACGAGACGGACGAAGCGCCGAACGGCGAGACGCAGGCTGCCGCGTCTGCCGCGCCGAAGCCCCTCGAAAGCCGCAAGCCGCAGACGGAGCCTGTCCAGGTTCTGCCGGCGATGAAGATCGCTGACCGGCCCCGTCTCGAAGGGCTTGAGCCGGAGGAACATTTCACCCAGCCGCCGCCACGCTACACCGAAGCCAGCCTGGTCAAGAAACTGGAGCGCGAGGGCATCGGGCGCCCCAGCACTTATGCCGCAATCCTGTCCCGCATCCAGCAGGTCGGCTATGCCCAGAAGTTCGGCTCCGGCGGCCGCGCGGCGCTCGGCGCCACGGACATCGGCATCCTGGTCACTGAGCGGCTCATCGGCCACTTCCCGACCATAATGGAACTGGGCTTCACGCGCGTGGAAATGTGGAAGCATCACCTGAAACGCTGCCGCACCGAAAAGTTGCGGAAGGATTTCGTTCAGCGGGCCAGCGAAATGGGCCTT
>JBEKKG010000834.1:0-3779 GCA_050010835.1 Planctomycetota bacterium | reverse complement strand
CCGGTGGGCTTGGCGCGGGCTTCGAGCTCCGGCGCCAGCGTCTCCACGGTGGGGATCAGCCGCGCGTGCGGGTTGGTGCGCGGGTCGTCGTCCAGCAAGCCGGGCACGTCAGTCAGGATCACCAGCAGATCGGCTTGGGCGACGCCGGCCAGGAGCGCCGAGAGCGTGTCGTTGTCGCCGAAGCGGATTTCCTCCACGCTCACCGTGTCGTTCTCATTGACCACCGGCACGGCGCCGCGCCTGAGCAGCATGCGCAGCGTGTTGCGCACGTTCAGGTAGCGGCCGCGGTCCACGAGACAATCGCGCGTGAGGAGCAGTTGGCCCACCGCGCGCGGCGGGCGGATGCGGCGGAAGGCCTGGGCATACAGTTTCATCAATTCCACCTGCCCCGCCGACGCGCAAGCCTGCCGCTCGGGCAAACTGGCGGGGCGTGTGGCGTAGCCGAGAACGCCGCAGCCCGCGCCGATGGCGCCCGAGGTGACGATGACCACTTCGCGCCCCTGGTCCCAGAGCTGCCCCACCGTGCCGCAGAGCTTGAGGATAAAGCGGCGGTCCACGCGGGTGCTGTTGCCGGTCAACAGGGCCGTGCCGATCTTGACGACAATGCGGCGGGCTTTCAGCAATTCGGCGCGCTGGGGGACGGGGGGCGCTACAGGACTTCCAGGCATGTGCTCATGGTAAACGCTCGGGAGCGGCGCGCAAAGGGAAAGAAACGGCCCTCACCTCCCGTCGCCGATCACGACGGTCTGCTGATCTTGGCCGGCCAGGTGGATTGCCTGTTTGCCAATGTGCGTCACCGTGCAGCCATACTCAGGGATTGCGTCGCCCAGCCTCAGGCGGAACAGCCTGTCACCGTCGCGGGGGCGCAGAAGTGCGCAGCTCTTGTTGCCCACGAACACAGTGCCCACAAACCTGAGATCGGCCGCGGACTTCTCAGGCGCCGCCTCTGGTCCTGGTTTCGGCGTAGTTTCTGTCACCGGCACGGTTCCTGGGCCGGGACCGCCTTTCGGCGGGAGGGCTGCGCCAAGTGGCACGTTGACCGGCGACATCGGCTGCTCTGCCTCTGCGATCAAGCGCTTGCCCGGCTGGAGCGGCTTGAACGGAGTGGCTCTGTCGCCCTTCAGATAGGGTTCCAAAGACGGCAGCGGAGACGGCTCGGCAACGCAAAGCGCGGTTGGTCCTGCATCGGTGCTGACGGCGTCGCCGGCTCGCAGGCGCAGCGGCTGCGAGGCGAAGTAGTTGTAGAGCACTGCGCTCAACGCAGCACTGGCCGCGAGAAAAGACAGAGTTTCCCTGCCCAAGCGGCATCGTTCCGCTTTCATGCTTCCTCCTCCCGTTGTGGTCTACTGCGGGGCTGCTACCGAGGGTATGGAGGGCGCCAACGCCTGGTCAGGCGGCTTATGCCACAGCGACCTCCAGTACCTCTTCTCTATTTCGTAAACATCAAGCGGCTCGTCAGGTTTCAGGCTTTCCGGGAGAATTCCATATCTGGTCATTTCGCGGACCCACTCCGTCCGCGGTCTGAAGCCGGGCATGTCGAAGCGCTTGATCTGTTCCAGGCGCTCCTTGCCTGCGGCGCACAGCGCCAGGATCTTCTGGTAGTCGGGATCGCCGGTGCTGGTGAGGACGGCCACCTGCTCCTTGGTCTTGGGATCGCGGCACAGGCCCCAGCCGCCGGCGGCCTCGGCCAGCGGCGCCAGCAGGATGAGGGATTTCTCGGGCCGCGTGAGATTGAAAACGATGTGGCGGCTGGTCTTCATCCTGGGGTCATTGATATTGGGTTGCCAGAACGAAACTCCGCGCTCATCCGAAAGGTTAAGCGGCAACAAGCGGCTGGGTTCCTGCTTGTGGCAGCTCACGCAACGCGCCGTGAACGCCTGCGAGGCGGCCTTGCTGGCGGGCCAATCGAAGTCGGTGTTGACCAGGCTATTCGCAGCATAGCCCCCAATCATGCCGGTGCCCAGCGCGGCGTAGGTGCCGGGGTAAGGCGCGCCGGAATCAATCCACAAGCGCAAAGTCTGCTTTTGCTGCGCGTTCGCTTGGACGCCGTAATGCGAGCCGTCGAGCATGGTGAGTATCCTGCTGGCGGACGAACCGAGCGTGCGCGGCGCGTAATTGCTGCGGGCTTGGTTGCGGCCGTCGGAGAAGAGGCCGGTGGTGGTCAGCATGTAGTAGCTGTGGCTGAACATGGGGCCGCGGTCGCCGCTCAGGATGATCCGCCCCGCGCGCGGCCCGCCGGCAGGTGTTTTCTCGTAGCCGTGGCAACCCACGCACAGCGCGTCGAGGACCGGCTGGACATCGCGGGGAAAGTCAAACACCTCGGGCACACCCGCAATAGGCTCGATCCGGCTCGGTGCGCGCCGCGTGGCCAGGAGTGGGCGGGCGGACGCGGCGGGGGCGCGCACGCGCGACTCGTGGCAGCCGACGCACCCGGTGGTTTCTCCCGGCATCACCGTGAGGAAGCTCTGCATGCGCTTCACGGTCAGGTCCTTCTCGTCCAAGGCCGCGAAGAACAGGCTCCGTACCGCCGGCAGTTCCATGTATGCCGACCCGTCCGGCTCCACCGGCACAGTGCCCAGGATGCGCTCCAGCGTGAAAGTTCCGCCGTAGCTCAGGGGGTCCATTCCGCCCGTGTAGTTGATGGGCTTGGGCAAGGATTCCAGCACGAGAAGTTTCTTGATCTCGCCGCGCTTGACGGCGGCCATGTTGCGGCCGGTGTAGATGTCCTCCAGCACCAGCCGGCCCGTGGCCTGAACGTCATTGGCGCGGGGCACGACAACCTGTTCGCGCGGACGCGGACACAGGGGGCGGGGTTCGTGGCACTGCAAGCCCGCGCGCGCTTCCGCGTCTGCAAGCTTGAAGAGTTCCTGCACCGTGCCCCGCTGGTTCATAAGGACGATGGTTGTTCCGGCAGCGGCCATGAAGCAGTTTTCGGAGAAAGCCCACGGGTCTCTGTAGCGGCTTTCCCGGCTGACGCGCCTCGAAAAGGAACGTTCATCCGGCCCGGCCTTGGGATCAATTATCGTAATGACGCCTTCATGTTCCGCTTGCCCGTGGCCGGGCGAGAAGGAGGCCACCACTTTGTCCGTGCCAGGGATCGGCTTGGCATCAATCATCACGGTGCCGGGGTTCATGTTGCCGAAGTAAGCCATCTGGCCCGTGCCGTCCGGGTTGGCGACCCACAGGTGGTGGAAGTCCACCTGGCTGCGGTCCACGTATTCCCAGCGTGTGTAGAGGATGCGCCCATCAGGCAAAGGCCAGGGCGTGTTGTCGTGCTCGTTGTTGCTGGAGAGCGGCTGAATGTTCGAGCCGTCCCCATTGCAGCGGTGCAGCACGGCCACCTGCGTCAGCCAGCAGTTGACCCAACGCTTGCAGCGGCTGGAGACGAACACTATGTCTCCATCAGGCAGGTAGGTGGGCTCGATGTCATCGTATATTCCGTCGGTGAGTTGCTTCAGGCCGCTGCCATCGCTGTGGATTTCATAGAGATGGTAGTGCTCCGTGCCGCCTTTGCGGTAAGCGAACACAATTTTCCCGCCGTCGTAGTGCACCTGCGGGTCGCGCACGCCGCCCTTGGGATCGTCGAGCAGGATGGCCACTGTGCCGGAGCGGACGTTCAGCTTGCACAAGCGCCCGCCGTCGCGGTACAGGTTGCCGCCTGCGTTGGACGGCGTCTTGCCGTTGCCTGCGGCGTAGTACCCGAAGTTGGCGTACCAGTGCTCTCCCACGACGGGGCGCACGGCGAAGACAACGTCCTCGACATGTGCCAACGGCCCGGC
>JBEKKG010000833.1:0-3787 GCA_050010835.1 Planctomycetota bacterium | reverse complement strand
GTTGCTCTTCGAGCGGAAACACGCAGTGCAGCGTTGTGATCTGGAAGTGGCGAAGCTCACGGAGGTGCAGCAAGCCCGTGAGAAGACCCTCAAGAATCTGCAGCAACTGCTGGCCGTTGACGCCGCGCTACGCTCGGACGTGGTCAGCGCCGAGACCGAAGCCCGCATCGCCCTCAAGAATGTGGAACAAGCACGCTTGGGCCTGGAACAGGCTAAAGCGGCCGAGCAACATGTTATGGTCAACGCCGCCAAGGACGACGCCGGTTTCGAGGCGACAAGGCTGGCCTTGAAGGTGCAACAGACCAAACTGAAGCAGGCGCAGGAACAGCGTAATGCCGCGGAACTGGAAGCCCGCAAGACCGAACTGGAAACTGCGAAGAAGCAAGCGAGCGCCGAACTGGCCGCGGCCCAGAGCGCCGTGGAGCGCGCGCGGCCCAAAGCGCAGCCGGTCGAGCTGCACGCCGAAGAGGATGGCATCGTCAGGAGCGACCCCTTGAACGAGAACACTGTTGCGCCGGACGGTTCGATCCTGCTCCTGGTCTCGGCGCTCAGGGATCCTTGGGTTGAGGCCTATGTGGATCCGGCTTTTGCCCCGGACATTCAGCGCAACCCGCCCGTGACAATCTTCCCGCCGGACGACTCCGCCCCAATCACGGCCAGCGTCAAGTTTGAGCACGGCACCGTGGTCAGTGTGCCGGCGGCGCTGCACGATCTGATGCCCAGGCTGCAAAGGGCTTTGAGCTTCAACATCGAACTGCCGGCCAACACCACTCTGCTCCCCGGCGCCGCGGTGCGCATCACGATCAAGAGAACTCTGCGAGAATAAGCGCCAGTATCAAGCTTCACAGATTGTACGCCACTTCTCCGTGCTGGGTCAGGTCCAGGCCCTGAATTTCGTCATCCTTGGTGACCCGCAGGCCCACCGTCGCGTCCACGATTTTCAGGAGGATGAACGAGCCGCCGGCCGCCAGAGCTATCGTAATGACGACTGCAATGGCCTGATTGAGCACTTGCCCCGGGTTGCCGTGCAGCAGGCCGTTGGTCCCCGCGGGGTTCACGGCCGCGGTGGCGAATACGCCGGTCAGCAAAGCGCCGGTTGTGCCCCCCACGCCGTGTACGCCGAAGGCATCCAGCGAATCGTCATAACCGAATTTCCCTTTCACAATACTGACCGAAGTGTAGCACACCGCACCCGCCGCGAGGCCCAGCCACACGCCGCTGATCGGCTCCACAAACCCTGCAGCGGGCGTCACTACGACCAGCCCCGCCACGGCGCCTGAGATCGCGCCCAACACGCTGGGCTTGCCGCGGTGCGCCCATTCGCAGAAGACCCACGCCAGCGTGGCCGCCGCCGCAGCCAGGTGCGTCGCTGTCAGCGCCGTGGCGGCCAGCCCGTTGGAAGCCAGCGCGCTGCCGCCGTTGAAGCCGAACCAGCCGAACCACAGCAGGCCCGCGCCGATCGTCGAGAGCCCCAGGCTATGCGGAGGCATGGCCTCTCTCTCGTAGTTGAGACGTTTGCCCAAGACCAGGCAGCACACCAGCGCCGAGACTCCCGAGGAAATGTGGACCACCGTGCCGCCCGCAAAGTCCATGGCCGGGAAGCGCCCGGAATCGGCGCACAGCGCGCCGCCGTTGTCGAAGACGCCGCGCAGCAGTCCCCCGGCGCCCCAAACCATGTGCGCGAGAGGATTGTAAACCACCAAGGCCCACAGCAGCGAGAACAGGAGCATGGCCTTGAACTTCATGCGGTCCGCAACCGCGCCGAAGATCAAGGCCGGAGTGATGATCGCAAACATCATCTGGTAGGACATGAAAACGGAGTGCGGGACAGTGGGTGCGTATCCGTGCGGGTCACAGCCCTTGAACTGCTCCCACGGCAACATCGCAAAGCTCAGCCCACCCAGCCAGGACGACCCTTTGTCGAAGGCCATCGAATATCCTATCAGCACCCATTCGACGGAGATAAGCCCCATCAGTATCCAGCTCTGCATCATCGTCCCCAGCACGTTCTTGCGGCGCACCATGCCCGCGTAGAAGAACGCCAGGCCCGGCGTCATCAGCAGCACCAAGCCCGTGCTCACCAGCATCCAGGCCGTATCGCCGCTGTCGGGTTTCCAGTTGGTCAGTGCCGCAGCAGGCGCTGCAACGGCGGGTGGCGTGTCCGCGCGCACTGCCACCGCCGGCGCGTCCGCGGCGCAGGCCACCTCGGACAGGCCTGCACAAAGAACAACAACCAGCACCGCAGTGGCCACACGACTCGCCCAAAATGTGCAAATCCGCATCATCATTGTCTCCTCGACTGCTCCTTAGCGGCCACTAAGATGCAAACCCTTTGCCACATGGTTCAAAGATAGGCAGTAGAAGGTTGTTCACTCTGATTATTGGCTTGGCCTATGACGTCAGCCGCAATCACAAGTTAGCTGCAAAATGGCCAGTCCTGGTTGAATTTGAGCACGCAGCCTCAATTACCCTGCGCACATTGTTCTGATTTCACCTTTGGCGCACGGCATTCACCACAGAGACACATAGGGACAGAGAACGGGTTTTCGATTTGAGCATGTACTGCGGAGCAATCGAAAATCCAAAATCGAAAATGCCCGTTAGAGTCCGAGCTCAGTGGATATAAACGAAGTATCGTACGCGCCGCCCAGGAATTTCACGTGGCCCAGGATTTCCCGCAGCACCGAGACGGTGGTCGGAAGTCCTTCGAGGATGAGCTGCGCGAGCGCCTGCCGCATGCGCCGCACGGCTTCCAGCCTGTCGGGGCCGTGGACTACCAGCTTGCCCAGCAGCGAATCATAGTTGGGCGGGACCGCATACCCAGAGTAGATGTGCGTGTCCATACGGATGTCTTTTCCAGCCGGCGGCGCGAAGATGCCGATGCGCCCGGGTGTGGGCGCGAAGCCGCGCGCGGGATCCTCCGCATTGATGCGGCATTCGATGGCATGTCCGCCGGTCTTCAACTGCGCATCAACGTCTTTCTGGCGCCAGCGCAGCTTCTCACCGCAGGCGATGCGCAGTTGCTCCTCCACCAGATCCAGGCCGGTCACCATCTCCGTGACCGGATGCTCAACCTGCAGGCGCGCGTTGACTTCCATGAAGTAGAACTTGCGCGTGCGCACGTCGTAGATGAACTCCACGGTCCCCGCGTTGGTGTACTTGGCGGTCTTCATCAGGCGCACAGCGGCCTGCTGCATGTCGTAGCGCTCGCGCTTCTCATAGCCGGGCGCGCAGCAGGGCGACTCTTCGATCAGCTTCTGGTTGCGCCGCTGAATAGTGCAGTCCCGTTCGCCCAGGCTCACCACATTGCCGAAATCGTCCGCCAGCACTTGCACCTCCACGTGGCGCGCATTCTCGGCGTACTTTTCCATGTAGAGTCTGCCGTCGCCGAAGGCCGCGGCCGCTTCATTGCCGGCCTGCATGAAATTGGCGCGCAGCGAGACGTCGTTATGGCTGATGCGCATGCCGCGTCCGCCTCCGCCCGCTGAGGCTTTCAGGACCACGGGGAAGCCCAAGGTGTTGGCCAGTTTCACGGCCGCATCCACGTCCGGGATGGCCCCTTCGGAACCGGGTATGATCGGCACGCCCGCGGCCTTGGCAATCTGCCGTGCCTTGATCTTGTCGCCGAGGTCCTCCATCGCCTGCGTAGCCGGCCCGATGAACCCGATCTTGCACGCGCGGCACACTTCGGCGAAGTGGGCGTTCTCCGCCAGGAAGCCATACCCGGGATGGATCGCCTCCACGTCCCCGATCTCGGCGGCGGCGATGATGTTGTTCATCTTGAGGT
>JBEKKG010000832.1:0-3796 GCA_050010835.1 Planctomycetota bacterium | reverse complement strand
CTTGGCGGCGACATCCCATTCGTAAAGATGGTAATCGTCCTTGCGGTCGTCTTTCTTCCAGGCGAAGAGAATCGCCGCGCCGTCGGGTGAGACGTCAGGGTTGCGGATGACGCCCTTGGGGTCGTCAATGAGCGTCTGGACTTCGCCATACAGGCCGTTCTGCTCCAGGATGCACAGGGCCGAGCCGGGAACCCAGTTCCGCTCGGACTGCGCGTCGCTCTGGCATTCGGTGTACGCGTAATGGCTGCCGCCGACGTTCCAGTGCTTGGCGAACGCGAACTTCTGCCACTTGGCCAGCAGCGGCTTCAGCCGCAGGGCGCGCCGGGCTTCGCAAACCTTGGTGTACAACGCCCGCCATTGCGGATCGGACCCGGCAACCTTGCCGGCCGCGAGCTTGTCCAATTCGGCGCGCAACGCCTGCCCGTCGCCGCCCAACTCCTGCAGCGCCTTGCCGAGCATCGCTTTTTCGAGGCTGGCGTCTTCGTCGCTGGTGAAGACCGGCGCCGCGTCCGGGGCGTCCTGAAGCACCCAGTCGCTGAAGGCCGCTGTCTTGAGGTCTTCGCCGGTCAGCGCCCGCGGCCCCAGTTTCTCTCCCAGGCCCGCGTCAATACATTGGCCGCCGCCCTTCTGCTTGCAGTGCACGGCGAGAACGTTCCGCCCGACCGTGAGCGCAGCCTTGGCAGCGGGACTCAGCGGCAGGGCAACGTAATCGCCGACGCGGCCCTTGGCCTGAGCGGCGGGAATGCCGTTGACGTAAACCTCGGCGTCTTCGCTATGGTAGATCAGCACCTGCGTGTTGGCGGTGGGCGGCCCCTTCAGCTCGAACGTGCGGCGCAGCCAGATGTCCGGTGTCGTCCACGCCGTGCGGACTGTGGTGTTGGGCATGCCGGGCGAACCGAAGGCGCCCTCGCCCTTCTTCCACGCGGCGTCATCGAAGTCCGATTGCGCCCAATCCGCGGGCGGCGTCGTGGCCGTGTACTTCCAGGCTTGCCCCTGCGGGTGGGAGCAGGGCACGCGCACCCGTTCGGGCTTCGGCGCGCCGGCACAGACCGGCCTGGCAGCCGCGAGTATCCCTGCGGCCAACAGGCAGGCGGCCCACACGGCCCTGTTGGAGAGCGCCGCGGTTTCCGTCCTCATCACTTCATCTCCCTTCGCCCGCTCCGGGAAGGCTGCGGCCCCCCGGGCGGAACTCGTGAAACGACATTCATCATATACAGCGCAAGTGAGCTTAGGCGCAGTCGAATCCCCGAAGTTTATACGCCGCGCGGTTGAAATCCTGGCTCCAGGCATTAGGCATTACTGGACCACAGGCAGCAATCCCGCACTGAAGAAGCTGCTGGATGAATTGGTCAGCAAGCCATAGGCTTTCTAAACCCAGAGGACACAAAGGACACAGAGGAACTCAGAGGGGACTAGAATGAAACGAGTTATGGTTGTTTCCATTCGTCTTTCCTCTGTGTTCCTCTGTGCCCTCTGTGTTGAGAAATTCGGGCTCCTGGCAGCAGAAGAGCTGCCGAGGAAAAGCCTGCTGCCCGAACTCACGGAAACTTATGGCGTGCAGGAGCTCATCTTCGCCGTCCGCAAGGTGGACACTGACGGCCACTGGTACGCCAACTTCGGACCCGACGTGATCCGGCCCGGCCGCCCGTACTACCACGACGGCGGACGTCTCTGCCGCCTCAACCTGAAGACCGGCGCCGTGACCGCGCTGCTCGACGACCCCAAGGGCGGCGTCCGCGACCCGCAGGTCCACTACGATGGCCGGAAGATCCTCTTTTCATACCGCCAGGGCGGCCAGCCGTGCTACCACTTGTACGAGATCAACAGCGACGGTTCCGGACTGCGGCAGCTCACGGACGGTCCCGCGGACGACATTGAGCCGGCCTGGCTGCCGGACGGCGGCATTGTGTTCGTTTCGAGCCGCTGCAAGCGCTGGGTGCCGTGTTACTTCACTCAGGTTGCCGTGCTCTACCGCTGCGATGCCGACGGTTCCAACGTCCGCCAGCTTTCGGCCAACGTCGAGCAGGAGAACACGCCGTGGCCGCTCCCCGACGGCCGCATCCTCTACCAACGCTGGGAATACGTGGACCGCAGCCAGGTCGGCTACCACCACCTCTGGACGATGAACCCCGACGGCACGGGGCAGATGATCTTCTTTGGCAACCAGCACCCCGACACCGTAATGCTCGACGCCAAGCCGATTCCGGGCACCCGCAAGGTCGTGGCCTCCTTCTCGCCGGGACACGGGCTCAACGAACATTCGGGCGTCATCACCATCGTGGACCCGTCCGCGGGCCCCGATGCCCAGGCCTTCGCGCGGCCCGTCTCACGCGGTTATTACCGGGACCCTTATCCGCTCTCGGAAACCCTGTTCCTGGCGGCCGAAGGCACTGCGAGCTGGACGCAGAAACGCGACGGCGCCGCGCTCCTGCTCCTGGACGCCGCGGGACGAGCCGAGAGGATCTATGAGCTGCCCGAGAGCGACGTGCGCGCCGGGCTGAAGGTGCACGAACCGCGTCCGCTGTGCGGCCGGCCCCGCGAAGCCGTCATCGCCGGACACGCGGACCCGGCGCAGCCCACCGGCCGCGTCTTCCTCGAAGACGTGTACGCCGGCCGCAATATGCAGGGCGTCCAGCCGGGCGAGATACGTTCGCTGCTCGTCCTCGAAATTCTCCCTAAACCGTGCAACATTTTCAGCGGCATGGAGCCGCTCAGTTACGGCGGCACCTTCCTCTTGGAGCGGATCGTGGGCACCGTCCCCGTCGCCCCGGACGGCTCCGCGTATTTCGAACTCCCCGCGCTGCGCCCGCTCTTCTTCGTGGCCCTGGATGCCGAGGGGCTGGCGGTCAAGCACATGCAGAGTTTCATGACGGTGCAGCCGGGCGAAAGCGTGAGCTGCGTCGGCTGCCATGACCGGCGCACGGAAGCGCCGCGCTCCTCGCGCCACCCGGAAGCCCTGAACCGCTCGCCGAGCGTGCTCCAGCCCGTGGCCGGCGTTCCGGACGTGCTCGATTTCCCCCGCGACATCCAGCCCATCCTGGATGCGCATTGCGCCGCCTGCCACGACTACACTGCCACCCCGCGCGGCGGACCTATGGCCGGCGGCCTGATCCTCACCGGCGACCGCGGCCCCATGTTCTCGCACAGCTTCTACATGCTCACCATCGCCGGGCAGATTGCCGACGGGCGCAACCTGCGCCGCAGCAACTATCCGCCGCGCGCGCTGGGTTCCTCGGCCAGCCCGCTTTGGCGCAGACTCGAGAGCGGCCCTTGCAAGGCGGAATTGTCGGACCACGAGAGGACACTGCTGCGCCTGTGGCTCGACACGGGCGCCACCTACGCCGGCACCTATGCCGCGCTGGGCACCGGTTCCATCGGCGATTACCGTTACGGCGGCATTGAGCGCAGCGACCTCGCCTGGCCGGCAGTCAAGGCGGGCCGCGAGGTCCTGCAGCAGCGCTGCGCCGCGTGCCATACAGGCGCATCCCGGCTGCCAGACTCGCCCTCGGATGACAAAGGCCTGGTGCCCTGGGGCGAAGGCCCCATGAACGCGCTGGCCAGCCGGCAGAGCCAGCGGAACAACCCCGTCTTCCGCTATAACCGGCACCTTGTCTACAACCTCAGCCGTCCCGAGAAATCGCTCCTGCTGCTGGCCCCGCTGGCCAAGGAAGCCGGCGGCTACGCGAGCTGCACTGTAGGACAGGCTTTCCAGCCTGTCCAGGCAGCCGCGGCCAACGTCTTCGCCGGGACCAGTGACCCCGGTTATCAGACGCTCCTCGCGGCCATCACCGCGGCC
>JBEKKG010000831.1:0-3799 GCA_050010835.1 Planctomycetota bacterium | reverse complement strand
GCGTTTGATCGGATCCTTCAGCGTCCGGTAGGCGTCGTTCAACGCGGACGACATATCTAGCGCTCGCGCGCGCTCGGCTTCCGGCTTTTGCATGAATCGATCAGGGTGCAACTCGCGGCTCAAAGCGTAGTAGCGCTTTTGGAGTTCATCGAGCGAGAGGTTGAGGACTACTACGAACCGGAGAATGGGCATCTCCTGGGCTCCACCCAATCAAGCATCCTGCTCTTGGAGGAGGAAGCATTCAAGGATCGGGAGAAGGTGGAAGTGAAACGCGACGATCGCTCGATCCAGGTTCACGCCTGCCACAGCCCCCTGCACTGCAATAGTCCAAGTTGTTCGCAGGCTGCGATGAGTTTTTCATGCCGCCAGAGAGATGAGTTTATCGATATCCGCCTGGCGCGCTGCCAAGAGGGCCGTGAGAATACGGCGCCCCTTGGGGGTGACCTGCCAGCGGTAGGTGTGGGAAACCTTGGCGATGAGGCCGTGGGCGTGCAGCAGGGTCAGCCGGCGCGAGACCTTGGCGGCTTGGAAGCGTTCTTGTTTTTGGTCCTTGGGTTGGCCAAAGAGCAACGCTCGAATGTCGCGGTTGCGAAAGCCCTTGACGCATTTTGTTCCTGCACCGAGCGGACTAACCCATTGACGGCAAAGGAGATAGCGCCGTTTTTGTATTTCACTCCGATGGCTACAACTTCACTTTGAGCAAGTTCAAGATGCTTTGTTGGTCTTGCTCCGGAACGGTGACTTGGTCGAATTCAATACCGTTGAGTTTAGCTCGCTCCTGCCGGATTGCCTTGAGCCGCTCCAACACGTTGGCAAAGCTCCAGCGCCGATTCTTCTCAGTTCCGTCCTGAGCGAACAAAGGGGCCAATCGCTGCTTCATGTGCCACTGAAGATAATAGGCCAGCATACACAAAAACACGTGGCTGCGGATGCGCCGATCCAGCTTGTGGTAGACGGGGCGCACTTCTAACTGCACGGTCTTGATCTGCCGAAACGCCTGCTCCACCAGCTCCAGTTTTTTGTAGCCCGCCACCGTCTCAGCCGCCGCCAACTCTTCCTTGGGCACGTCGCTGCGCACCACGTAGCAGCCGTCCCAGACTTCCTCCGCCTGGACTTTCTTTTGGTCCACACTCCAGATGAGCTTGCTGCGCTTGACCTTCCAGCTCACGAACTTGCCCATTTTGTACTTGGCCAAGAGCTTACCCACTCGCGCCCCGATATGGGCGGCATCGGCCTTGCGCTTGGATTGGGCGATCTTCTCCAGTCCGGTTTGCGTCAACTCCAGCAACCGCTGGCGAGTAGCTCCTTCGCGCGCCTTGGTCTCGGGATTAGGGCACAGACAGTAGCGCAGTTTAGGGTGGTCCGGATCAATGACCTCCACCACCTTGCGTTCATCAAAGAGCTCGGGGGTGATCAGTTTCCGTTCCAACAGGTCGAGGATTTGCTGGTGCGTCAGCGCGCTGATGGTCCAGAGCCCTTGCCAGTCCTTGACTTTCTCGTAGTTGGCTTGCGTGACCATGCCCCGGTCCCCGACGAAAATCAGCTTCTTGATCCCGTAGCGTTGCTGGACCTCGCGGATCTTGTCGGGCACGGTGCTGGCATCCTGAGTATTGCCAGCAAAGACCTCTACCCCCACCGGGCAGCCGTCCTGGTTGCAGATCAAGCCGATGACCATTTGTTCATGTTTGCGCTTGCCGTCGCGATTGTAGCCAAAGGCGACGATCTCACTGTCCTCATATTGGCCCTCGAAGTAGCTGCTGGTAATATCGTAGAGCACCAACCGGCCCTCTTGTAGATGTTTGCGAGCCAAGGCCTTTTGGATGCCCACCTGGCGCTGGAGCAATCGGTCCATCGGCTCATAGCAATGGGTTTGAACGTCTACGGGTCCTTGGACCCCGCATTGCTCCCAGAGAGTGGTGTTGGGGCCCTGGTGGGACAGAAAGAGCTTGCTGCCCTGATAGATGAGGCGCCCGGCAACCATGGCCAGCACGTCTTTGACCCACGGTTCCGGCCGGGAATAAAGAGCCAGGTCCAGTTCGAGTTCTCTGGCCAATTGGAGCACGGCGCGGCTGGCGCCGTATTCTCGGGACTGAAGGATTTGAAGGGCATCGGGGTGGCCCTTGGGCAGAGCTTGTCCGGCGAAGGCGGCTTGAATGAGTTTGAGTTGATCGAGGTTCAGGCCGGTGAGGCGACCGTGGTTGGAGTGCATGACTTTGCCTGCTTGGCGGAAGGAGGAGCGGAGAATGCCGACGGGGTTGAGGCGGTGGGTTTGGATTTCGAGGTGAAGCGGGCGAAGCAGTTTCATGATGGCTACACAATACCCTACATATATGAACCTGTCAATACAATACTTTATTATGTATGGCTACAAATGAACCGCTAAACCGAGGTTAAGTCGTTGAGAGATCAGAGCTTAGCGGAATTTAGCGAAGGCAAAATGCGCATAGGGAAGATATTCTCAATCTTCGAGTTCTTGAAGAATGGAAGTACAGAACTTCGCAGCCTCTCCAGCTCTGCCGTCGAATCACAGAAATGGGGCAATCTTTTGCATCTAGGACGCCACGAGGATCATCCATAAAACGCCGAAGCGGTCTGTCACCATGCCGAAGCGCGGCGAAAAGAACGTCTTGGCCAAGGGCGCTTGCACCTTTCCCCCATCGGCCAAGGCTGCGAACAGCGGCTTCGCCTCGGCTTCGGTGGACACCGTGAGTGACAACGAGAAGCCTTGGAAACTCGGTTTTCCGGTGCAACGTCCGTCGGATGCCATCACCGAAGTTTTCCCAATGCAGAGGCTCGCATACATCACCTTGTTGTCGGAACCGGGCGGGTGCATCCCCGGCTTGGGCGGCTCGGGGCTGTCCTTGAAGCGTATCATCATTTCCACTTCCGCACCGAGCGCGCGGCGGTAGAACTCGATGGCTTCCTCGCAGCGCCCGTCGAAGAACAGGTAGGCTTGAACAACGGGATTATTCTTTTTCGTGCTCATAATGTGTCAGGGCGGTTTGGTTTCCGTCGTATGCTTTCATTCTCCTCTGGTCAGGTTTCGAGGGCGGCGGAGAATTTCACGCCGTCGCAGTTGCGACCTGCGTTTCGGCCATAGCTTCTGCGGCAAGCGGACATTGGTCCATGACGGGCCGCACTTCGACCTTGGCGCCATACGGCAGGCCGGGACATTCCTGGGCGATGACCACGGCTTCGTCGAGACTGTTCACGTTCAGCAGGAAGTAACCGCCGATGGCTTCCTTGGATTCGGCAAACGGCCCGTCAGCCACCACGCGCCCGTTCTTCCCGGAAACGATTTTGCCCTCGCGCTCCAGTGGGTTGCCCGCAATGGCCTTGCCCTGGTCGGTCAACCGCTTGAACCAGGCCATCCAGCGCTCTGAAACCTGTTGCATTTCCTCCGGCGAAAGGCCTTTGTGCCAGTCGGTGCCGCGGAATATCAGCATGTATCCATTCTTTGCTTGTGTGCTCACAATTCTCTTTCGTTTATTGATTCTTCTTTCGGTTATTGGTTGATGACTATTGGTCATTCAATAATACGACGAACGAACTTGCATCAGCAGGACAGTCATTTTGCATGCGGGTTCGTATCCCAGAGAGCGAACGAAGTGCCCTCCGCTTCCTGACAATCCGCAGGGATTTCGAACCAGACCATACTGGCCGTAGTCTTCTTCGTTGATACGCTCATCTCTTGCCTTTCTTTTACTCCATATTTTGGACCTTTCAACTAGACGGTGAATGACTTCGGCCGAGCTTGCGGGTAGGGTGCCGCACGAACCGGTAGGGCCCGGTGTGAATG
>JBEKKG010000830.1:0-3800 GCA_050010835.1 Planctomycetota bacterium | reverse complement strand
CGAGCACGGCGGCAGCGACCCAGCCAAGGGGCCCGTGCACGTGCTCCACGACCCGCGCGGTGTCGAACGTCATCGGCGCGGGCGAGTCTGCCACGGAACCGACCGCGCCACACGGCGCACGAGTCGCGCGCGGCTGCCCCGGAATCCTCCCCGAGGACGCCACGGGGCGTTTCAATTGGTCGCGCGGGGGATACAATGCCGCCCGCCATGCGCTTGATGCCGTGGTCGCTGACGACGACGACCCAGGCGTCGTCAGGGATGTCTTCGAGAATCCGTCCCAGCGAGGCATCCACGTGGCGGTAATAATCCGGCAGGCAGCTTTGCAGTTGCGGATGGAACTCATAGCGCGGGTGTTGCTTGTCAAAGTACTTCCAGAAGCCATGATGGATGCGGTCCACTCCCATTTCCACCAGCATGAAGAAATCCCACGGCTTATTCCTGAGCAGCCACTTGGCATAGGCCGTATGGTTGTCCGTCATGGCGATGACGCGCTGGAGCAGCCCCACCTTGTCGTCAGTGCGAAAGCCTTGCACGTCGGGGATGTACTGCCCGCAGGCCGCGGCCAGCTCTGCTTTGAGTTCCGGCGGGTAAGTGAAGTTGCTCTCGGGACCGGGCGTGAGGAAGCAACTGACCTGGCAGCCGCGCAGCGCTTGGGGCGGGAAAGTCATGGGCACGCCCAGCGTGATGCAGTGCCGCTCGTGGCGCGAGAGCACGTCCCACACTTTCTCGTGCTTGATCCAAGTGGACGTCGCGAAGCCCAGGCCGGTGTAGCTGTAATCGGTGCGGTTGCGGAAACCGTAGACGCCCAGTTCGCCCGGTGAGGCGCCGGTAAGCATCACCATCCAGGCCGGACAGGTGATGGGCGGATCGCAACTGCGCAGGCGGCCCCACAGCCCGGAACTCAGCAGCCCGTTCAGCACGGGCAGTTGCGGACGGAACATTTCGAAGACGAGCAGGGGGTCGGCGCAGTCCAGGCCCAGCACGGCAACTTTGCGTGGCATTTTCAGAACCTCATTTCCCGCGTGGCAACCGTTCAGTCTCCGAGCCGCGCGCGTAAGCAAGCGGTAATGTCCGCTCCCTTACGGTCGCGGCTCGGAGACTGAACGGTTGTCCCGCATGAAGAACTCACAGCCCTATAGGATATGCAGCGCGGACTTCTTGGCACTCGCAGAATCAGCTACAGTTGACTCCTTCGCATAGACCCCAGGCCGTTTGATTTTGCCGCGGCGCCTGCTAAAAAGCCACAGATGAAGAACTTAGCCGTTGAACCCACAGTGAGGCAGCAAGCTGTCTCTTCCGTTTCCCCTGTCCGCATGATTGCCCTGGACCTTGACGGCACCTTGTTGCGCACGGACAAGACCGTCGGCCCAGAAACTCTCAAGGCCCTCCAAGCAGCCCAGGCCAAGGGCGTCGAGATCGTCCTGGCCTCGGGGCGCATGGCCGCGTCCATTGAACTGGTCGCGGCCGGGCTGGGCGTGGACGTGTGCTTGATAAGCTGCAACGGCGCCGTGGTGCACGGGCCTGCACGCGGCACGGGCGGGCGCAAGCTCATCTTCCACCGGCCGCTGCACCCCGAAGTCGCGCGCGAGATTGTGGCTTTCGGCAAGGCGCGCGGCTACCAGGTGAACTTCTACCACGGCGAGCACATCTACAGCGAGGACCGCCCGCAGTTGCGCCCGTGGATCGAGATTTACCGCTCACGCACGAATTCGCCCTTCACTTTCGTTGAAAACCTCGATGACTACCTGCACCTGGCGCCGCCCAAAGTGCTCTTCGTTGTTGATCCCAAAATCCGCGGCGCCATTCTGGAGGAGCTGCAGCCCAAGCTCGGCTCGCGCGTGACGATGATGCGCACTGATCCGGAGTATCTCGAATTCCTTGACCCAGGCGTAGACAAAGGCGTGGGCCTCGCCAAGCTCGCGGAGGCCTTCGCAATTCCGCTGAGCCAGGTGATGGCGATCGGCGACGGCGAGAACGACATCCCCATGCTGGCTGTTTCAGGCTGGCCCGTCGCGGTGGCCAACGCCGGCCCGTTGTGCAGAGCCGTGGGAAAGTTTTTTACAAAGAACGATAACGACCACGATGCGGTTGCGGAAGCAATTGCCCAGTGGGTCCTGTGATATTGCGGATTGAGGATTGATGGTTGCGGATTTCGAGTTTCGAGTTTTTCTTCTTACTTGGCAATCGCCTTGTAATAGTCCTCCAGCGCCTTGCGATACTCCGGCGCAATTTTGACCTGGCCTTTTTCCGAGGGCTGGCCGAGTGCATCTTCCTTCAGTTCGCCGGGGACGTTCTTGATGATGTTACCCGCGCTCTTGCCGGCAGAAAGCTCGGTGCGCGTGCGGCCCGCAGGCCCGGGTGGGGGAGGCGGTATTGTTTCAGTGGCAGTCCGCTTGCCTGGTGCTGCCGACACGTCCTTGCCAGCTTCGGCCAGTTTCTGGCGGTCCTTCGCGCTGAAGGCCCGTCCGGCTTTGAACAGGTGGTCGAGAGCGTCCTTCGCCTTGTGCACGGCCTCCTCTTGGTCCTCGCCGGCGCGCAGTTCACTTAGAGCTTCGGCCAGTTGATCGCGGGCGGACTGGGCTGCCGCGGTGGCGCTTGTGGCCGGGCTTTGCGCTCCCGTGCCGTTGCGATTCTCGGCATTCTTACTGCTCTGCTGCCCCCCGCCGCCGCCAGGCGTGCCTGAGCCGCTGGCAGGCTGCGGTGAACTCTTCCCTTGGCCGGTCCCCTTGCCGTTCTGGCCCTGGCCCTGACCCTGTCCAGCTTTATCCCCTCCGGCCGCCTCCTTGCCAGCGGCATCTTTGTCCTGGCCTGCGCCCGGCTCGCCTTTGCCTCCTGAATTTTTGGCTGCATCAGGCTGCTTTTCCGCGTTGTCTTTGCCGTCCTGTTTGCCCGCGGCATCTTTGTCCTGGCTTGCGCGCGGCTCGCCGTTGCCGCCGGAGTTCTTGGTTGAATCAGGTTGCTTCTTCGCGTTGTCTTTGCCGCTCTGCTTGCCCGCAGCCTCTTTGTCCTGGCCTGAGTGCGGGTCGCCGTTGCCGCCTGAGTTCTTGGCTGAGTCCGGTTGCTTTTCCGCGGCGTCCTTGCCGTCCTGCTTGCCCGCGGCCTCTTCCTTGCCGTTCTTGGCGGCGTCCTGCTGCTCTTTTTCGACGAGTGCCACGACCTTGTCGGCCAGCTCCTGCTGCTCCTTGCTCAGTTCGTCAATCTTCTTCTTAGCTGCCTCATCACCCTGTTCGGCCAGGCGCGCTAGTTCCCTCATCAGTCCCTCAGCCTGATCATTGAGCTTATCCACTGTGGCGGACGCCGATTCCTTGGCTGGCGCGGGGGCCTCTTTCTTGGCTTGCTCCGCCGCCTTCTCGCGTTCAGGCTCCCGCTTGCGGCCAATCTCGAAACTTTCCTGCTCTGTGTCAGTTTCCTGTATGATGGGGATGCGCAGCGGCGTACTCTGCGCCCGCTGGGCTATGGGCCGCTTCACGTCCTCAGCGGCCAGCACGCATTCCAGGGTGTCGCCGGCCTTCAGTTCCAGCGGACGAAGGTCCAGCGTGATGGTGCGGCTGACGCTGACCGCCGGCAGGGGAGGGGAGCAGTCCACAGTCTGCTGGCGGAAACTGCCCACAGCGCCGTAGTGCAACGCAAGCTTGGCCACGCCCAGGTCGTCCGTGGCTTCACCGCGCAGCACGATGGTGCTGCGCGCGCCCGCGGGAGCGTCCGCCGCGCCATCGTCGCGGCGCAAGAAGGCGGCAGGGGGCTGGTCAGGGAGCGCCTTGGCCTGGTATTGAATGCTCTCCCTGCTGCTCAGGCCGTTC
>JBEKKG010000829.1:0-4658 GCA_050010835.1 Planctomycetota bacterium | reverse complement strand
CAGTACTGCGGCCGCAGCTCGGCATTCAGCACGACCGGCTCGCCCGCCGCATAGATGTTTCCCGTGCGCGCATAACGCAGCAGGAACGGCGGCGCGGAGAATTTCTTCGTGCCGGGAGCGCCCTTCTCGAAAGTGAAGAAATAGCTGTACGTTGCGTTGACTTCCAGGCATTTGCGGCCCCAGGTGTATTGTCCGCAACTGCCGTTCTCATCGGCATTGATGTGGTTGCCCGGCCCGGACTGGACGACACGCAAAACGCTGCCATCGTCGTAAGTGAAGGCGGCGTCGTCGTAGGCGGTGCGGCCCTTCAACAGCGGCAGGGCGAGATGTTCAAAGCCGCGGCCCTTGCAGGAGACGGTTTGCGCGCGCGGCGAGACGCTATAGTAGATACCGAAGTCCCACGTCTTCTTCAGGTTCTTGATCGTGATCTTGAAGCCCAGCCCGACGAACTCGAGGGTGGCCACGGGGCGGCTGGGGAAGGTGAGCTGGAGCGTCCGGGCATCGAGCTGCTTCACAAAGTCGGGCTTCTCGTGCTGCCCGCCGACCCCGAGGCGGATGCCGCCGTCGAGCAGCTCAAGCTCTCCCAGCTTGACCGAGAGAATCTGGCCTTGGGGCGAAATTTTCGCCGTGTAGCCGGGCGCAGCGACAGTGTAGCCTTGCGCGCCGTCAATCGGATCGTTCTGCTCGTGAATCGTGACCTTCGCGCAGGCGGCGTCTTCGCCCGCAGGCAGGAAGCCGGATAGAAGGGCCAGACAGCAGGTGACAAGTGACAAGTGACGGGTGACGGGTGACGGGTGACGCATGTTCTCCCCACTTTCTCTCTGTGCCGGGTCAGTAGCACCAGCAAATGTACCGCGGGCGTCCCGCCCGCCCGTGGCAGGCCGGCAGGGCGCGAGGACGAAGGCGGGCGGGACGCCCGCGGTACGCTCTGGGCCACGCATTTACTGACATGCACCCCACGCAACCTATGCGCTGTTCATAAGCTTGCTGGCCTGTTGACCTGTTGTTATGTTCTCCTGTTGTCCTGTGGAGGTGCTCAATGGCCAAACGCGCAGACAAGAACGC
Source organism: Planctomycetota bacterium (assembly GCA_050010835.1). GTDB lineage: Bacteria > Planctomycetota > SZUA-567 > H5-PLA8 > H5-PLA8 > JAPLOD01. The sequence continues at coordinate 3,593 of JBEKKG010000829.1, read as the reverse complement.
AAAGCCGCCGCCCAGCACGTGGTCGGCGAAGCGTGCCGACTACGGTGCTCCGGTGGACGGCTACGTGGCCAAGCTCCCGTCGCCGCAGAAAGAGATTGCACAGGCGGTGCGCCGCATCATCCGTAAGGCCGCGCCCGAGGCCAGCGAAGCGATCAAGTGGGGCCAGCCCACCTACGAACTTGCCGGGATGCTCTGCTACTTCGTGGCCACCAAGGACCGTATCAGATTCGGCTTCTTCAATCAAGCCATCCGACGCAACGACGCGGAGAACCTGCCGGAAGGCGTGGACGAGAACTTGCGGCATATCAAGCTCCGCTCGTTGGCGGACGTGAATCCAGAGCTGTTCGGAAAATGGGTCAAGCGGGCGGTGGACTTGAACAAGGGCGCTTGCAAATGAAATTCCACTGGGGGTGCAACTGGATGAAGACTTGCATTAGCGCCACGCTGCTCGCTGGCGCGGCGGCGCAAGCAGCTCAGGACGGCGGCGAGAACGCGCAGGTGATCTGGCTCGACAAGCCCGCCAAGTCCTGGGAAGGCGAAGCCTTCCCGCTGGGCAACGGCCGCTTGGGCTGCATGGTCTTCGGCGGCGTCGCGCGGGAACACATCCAGTTCAACGAAGACAGCCTTTGGACCGGCGACGAAAATCCTTCGGGCGACTATGGGACTATGGGCGCCTACCAGAACTTCGGCGATCTCTTCATCGAACTGGAAAGCCTTGTGGTGCAGGCGTCCCCGCCTGCGCCCCCGCTTGCGGCCACGCCTGCCCGTGCCACGGTTGAGTGTCCCAGCGGACACAAATCCTTCTACGAGCATGAATCCATCGAACACAGCGTGGATGGCGACCCCGGCACGAAATGGTGCGTCGAACACGGCGGCAAGCCCGTGCTCTGGCGCGCGGTGCTGCCCGCGGGAAAAGAAGTTGCCGTGAAATCTTACTCCTTCACGTCGGCCGCCGACGCTCCCACGCGCGATCCGAAAGAATGGACGCTCTCCGCCTCCAACGACGCCCAGGAATGGGTGGTTCTCGACAAGCGCAGCGACGAGCCGATCTTCGAGCGGCGGCAGCAGAAACGGACCTACAACTTCGAGAACGCCAAACCCTATCGCTTCTATCAGTTCGCCTTCACCCGCAATCACGGCGAGGCGCGCTACCAATTTGGCGAAATCGAACTGGCCGGCGTGGCCTTCGCGGGGGCACAGGCTTCCGCGGGCGGGGGCGCCCGCGCTACCTCGCCTGCGGACACCGCCGCGGAAGGCTACCGCCGCGAACTCGATCTTGCGCACGCGGTCTGCCGCGTCCAGTACACCCTCAACGGCACGGCCTATCGGCGCGAGACCTGGTGCACGCATCCCGACCAGGTCATCGTTGCACGTTTGACGGCCGGGAAGCCCGGACAATATACCGGAACCATCAGCCTCAAGGACGGCCACGGCGCCGCCACGACAGCAGCAGGCGCGCGCCTGGCCAGCGCGGGCGCGCTGAAGAACGGCCTGCTCTACGAGGCCCAACTGCTCGTCAAGAACGACGGCGGCGAGGTCAAGAGCGACAACGGCGTGCTGCGCTTCCAGAACTGTGACGCACTGACCATCCTGCTCGCCGCCAGGACCAACTACGTGATGGATTACGCCCGCAAATGGCGCGGCGAGGACCCTCACGCCGCGGTCACGGCCGAGCTTGACGCCGCCGCGGCTAAGGGCCTCGACGAACTCCTCAAGCGCCACGTGGCGGACCATCAGGCGTTCTTCAACCGTGTCACGCTGGACGTGGGCCAGACCCCCGCTGAGCGGGCCGCGCTGCCGATGGACCGGCGCCTGAAGTCTTACGAGCAGGACGCTCAGGACCCCGGCCTCGAAGCCCTGCTCTTCCAGTACGGGCGCTATCTGCTCATCGGCTGCTCGCGGCCCGGAACGCTCCCGGCCAACTTGCAGGGGCTGTGGAACGACCGGAACAATCCGCCGTGGAGCAGCGACTACCACTCGAACATCAATATCCAGATGAACTACTGGCTGGCCGAGCCTTGCAATCTGGCGGAATGCCACGAACCGTTTGTCGCGCTGTTCGAGGCCATCCGCGAGCCGAGCCGCGCGGCCTCGCGCGCCGCCTTTGGCCAGGTCCGCGGTTTCACGCTGCGCACTTCGCACAACATCTACGGCGGACTCGGCTGGAAATGGAACCTGCCCGCCAGCGCGTGGTACTGCCAGCACGTCTGGGAGCACTACGCTTTCGGCGGGGACCAGGAGTACCTGCGCAAGACGGCCTATCCGCTGCTCAAGGAAGTTTCGCAGTTCTGGGAAGACCACCTCAAGGCCCTGCCCGACGGCACGCTGGTCGCGCCCAAGGGCTGGTCGCCTGAGCACGGCCCCGAGGAAGACGGCGTGGCCCATGACCAGCAGATCATCTGGGACCTGTTCTCCAACACCGTCGCGGCCAGCGACGCGCTGGGCGAAGACCGCGAGTACCGCGACCACCTGGCCAAGCTGCGCGACCGGCTGCTGGGGCCGAAGATCGGCCGCTGGGGGCAACTCCAGGAATGGGTGGCGGACCGCGACGATCCCAAGGACCAGCACCGCCACACCTCGCATCTCTTCGCGGTGTACCCCGGCAAGCAGATTTCCATGACGAAGACCCCCGACTTCGCCAAGGCCGCGAAAATCTCGCTGGAAGCGCGCGGCGAAAGCGGCGACAGCCGCCGCTCCTGGACTTGGCCCTGGCGCTGCGCGATGTGGGCGCGCTTTCGCGAGGGCGAGAAGGCCCACCACATGATCGAGGGCCTGTTGAAGTACAACACCTTGCCGAACCTGCTGGCGAACCATCCGCCCATGCAGCGATCTTCCCATGCTTCCAAGGTCTCGGCGGCACACGTTACCTCGAGCATCAATTGCCAATCTTTCGCGAACGCGGCCTGTTCCAACGCCACGATACACTGGTCTTGCATCTCTTGGTACGTGATGCCGAGCGATGCTGCCTCAAATACCCAATGGAGGGAAAAGACTTTTGGCCACTCGAGGAGTCGGCCGCTCTCGCGCGCGAGGTGCAGCAGGCCCCGGTGGGCTGCAAGACGATTGCTCATCGGCGATCGGTAATAGTCAAAGAGCATACCGACCACCGACCGTCGCACGGGTGGAGAAGCCGCTTCGAGCACTGAATGGAGAAACACACGGACGTCGTTATGACGGACGCGATACCCACCTGGTTCTGCAATGATCAATGGTTCGAGGGTGTCGAGCGATTGCTGCCAAGCGATTTCGCTGCAGCCGACGCCGCTGAAGGCCTGTGCGAACATTTTCGCAGTGATACGCTCGCGTGCGACAAAGAAGAAGCTCGCGAGTGGCAGAGCGATATCGGGACGGCCCTGTGACCTCCCGGTGGCGTGGGACCAAATGCTGTCGTAGTATTCCAAGAGACCATCTTTGAGCCGCCGGCGATTTAGGCGTTTACGAAACTCGTCAATGCTGTGGCAGTGTCTCGATTCGTCCGCCGCGAACACAACCGCCAGTGTGTTTCCGCCGGTTTCTTCGCGCACCAAGCGAACGACAGCGTCACCGCTCGCAGTGGCTAGCTCCGCATTCACAGAGTTGAGCAGCAGGCGGAC
>JBEKKG010000828.1:0-3820 GCA_050010835.1 Planctomycetota bacterium | reverse complement strand
TCAGCAAATGTACCGCGGGCGTCCCGCCCGCCCGTGGCAGGCCGGCAGGGCGCGAGGACGAAGGCGGGCGGGACGCCCGCGGTACGCTCTGGGCCACGCATTTACTGACATGCACCCCGCGAAGTCCTCATTCACTTGTTCCTGTTGACCTGTGCCAAAGCCAAGAGTATGCTGTCCAGTGGGGTTGAAAAAGGCTTCGCGCCAGGAGTGGCCACACATGCGCCGGGAAAAGAGAAACGCCAGGGCAACACACTTCAAGATCATTGTGGAAAGGCACGCCGACGGCTACGTCGCATATCCCCTGGGCTTGAAAGGAGTGGTGGTCGGCGAAGGCGACTCGTATGAGGAGGCGCTTGCCGACGTCAGGTCGGCGATTCGCTTCCATATTGCCACATTCGGCAAGGACGCCTTCGAGGACAGGGAGTCGCCGGTGCTGGAGGCCTTTGTGGCCGAAGCCGGAGTGCCTGCTTGATGCCGAAATTCCCCGTGGACGCGCCCAAGGCAAGAGTCATACGTGCTCTCAGCGCACTCGGATTCCGGATCGTCCGCGAAAAAGAACACATCTCCCTTCTGCGGCTGAATGCGGACGGGACCCAGACGCCTCTGACCATGCCCAATCACCCGCGAATCAAGCGCTCCACGTTACGCACGATCTGTACCCAAAGTGGAATACGAAGGGAGGATTTCATCCGGGCTTTCGAACAGCGGTAAGGATTGTGCCACTCGCCGCCAATAGAATCGGCAAATGGAATGGCCTTCACGAGGTGTTTGCCGACTGGCGCCGGGCCTATTCCAGCCTCTCCTGTGCCGGGCGGACCCCGTAAAGCGCGTGGTCTTCCTGGACGAGGCAAGCTGGTTCCGCGGTGGCTTTCTCGAAAAGGAGCCTGGCGGTCGAGAAGAGGTCGGCGTTTTCGGCCTTCAGGTAGCGTGCCGCCATCCGGCAATAGTCAGGTTCAATCTCAACCCCAATGCTATTGCGGCCCGTGCGCAGGGCCGCCACCATGGTCGTGCCTGAGCCGCAGAACGGATCAAGGACCGTGTCTCCGGTAAAAGAGAACATCCGCACAAGGCGCGTGGCCAACTCCAGGGGGAAAGGCGCGGGATGATTCTTTGTCGAGGCCCCTGTCAGGTTCCAGATCTGCTGAAACCAGCGGTCAAAATCCTCCTTGGAAATCCTGCTGGCTTCCCGCTGCGCGTCCGTAGGCTGCCGGTAGCCCCCAGGCTTTCTCTGCATCAAGATGAATTCCATGTCGTTCTTGATGATCGCATTGGGCTCATAGGGCTTGCCCAGGAACTTCGAGCCATTCTGTACTTCGTAAGAGGCGTTGGCAATCTTGTGCCAGATTATGGGGTTGAGATTATCGAAGCCAAGTTTGCGGCAGATGACGCAGATATCCGCATGAAGGGGAAAGACCAGGTGCCGGCCAAAATCACGCCGTGCTACGCAGACATCTCCGACAACACAAACCAGACGGCCGCCCGGCACAAGGATGCGATAGACGTGCCGCCAGACTTTTTCCAATTCGCCAAGAAAGGTCTCGTACTCCTCAATATGACCGAGTTGATCGGGGTTCTCTTTGTAGCGTTTAAGGTTCCAATACGGCGGCGACGTGACAATGAGATGCACGGAGTTGTCGTCCAGAAAGGACAGGTCACGCGCATCGCCGTTGATAAGCCTGTGGAACGCTGGCTGCATGGCCTTACACCGCCGCCGCCACGTGGGCGACAAGAGTTTTTGCGAAACGTTCAACCGAAAGGTCGTCCGCTGGAGTCGTAAATGCGCCGCGGATACCGTCTTGGCTGGAGGAAGTGATGAAGGCCGCGGCGGTGTAGTGGCGTTCCAAAACGAGCTTACGGCAGAAAATCTCGTACCTGCGCATGTATGACGCGCCGACGAACTCCGGAAAGACCTTGAAATGCGGTTCTTGAACGCTGACCGGCCTGTTTGCCGCTTCGCAGTCCTCAAGCATGAAGAAGTAACCCAGGAAAGGTTGCGGGCTGTCGAGATATGCGCGTTCACGGAAGGCAGTCCAGAGGTCCAGAGCGCTGCCCATGGCTTCCTCTGTCCGATTGTTGAAGTTATTGCCGAACGAAGGCCCGACCTGAGACTTGGCTTCCAGGGCGGCGAGCAGTTTGCGGTCACGGACGACGAGCAGGTCCCATTCCTTAGTAGGCTTGAAGAAGCCCGGCAACTCGACGGACTTCCTTCTGAAGATACATGCAGGGGGAATTCCCAGCCGTACGATGAGGTCCGAGAAGAGGCCGACAAAGCCGTCCATCTGCGCACCGCCAGTCACGGCACTGCGCAACCCCTGGTCCGCCTTGCCCTGCTGTTCCTGTTTCTTGCGCTGCGCTGACCGCGTCTCCCAGTAGTGGGCGACAGCCTTTGCCGTAAGCTGGGGCAGGTCGTTGAAGATTTCCTTTTGGTTCATGCCAGGACTCTATCAGGTTCTCTTCTCCTTTTCCATCGGCGAACGCCGGGGTTGATTGCCTAGGGTGCATCACCTGACCTGTGGGCTTAAAGGCCCGGATGGGCCGGCGCGTTAGTAGCCGGGGCCGAAGGCCCCGGTACGAGGGCCACGCGGCCATGACAAGCCCTGTTAAGGGCGTCCGTGAACAGGCGGTTCACTTTCCCTACAAGCGTGGTGCATCGCCCTTGACTTTTTGCCATGCAAGTGATATGGTCATATTGCGCCAGAAGACTGAGCAAAAGGCGGCAAGGAATTGCGCTCGGGCACAGGGGCGTGAAGATCAGGATGGCCTGTACCCCTGCGCTCAATCAGGGTCCGAAGGGCGTGCGGCGCCCGATGGACGGTGCCTCGGCTATTGTTAGCGATAGAGAGCCATGAAACGATCAAAGAAGTATTCGAGAGTGTGGTTTGATGTACAAGCCGTAGAGACCATCGTCACGGAATTTCAGAAGAGCGTCAAGGAGCCGATCCAAACTAAATTCGCCACGCTGAAAATCTGTAGAGCGAACGAGGAGTGGGGGTATGACACGCTTGATGAGTTTCTGGCTGAACTTGGTGGCGAACGCTACCACGCCTATATCTTTATGATGAATCCCGAATTGACTTGCAGTGTGTCAATGTGGGACCCCTCGCGCTTCTCTTCCACAGAAGTCGAAATCGAATCGTCCTCGAGGCAATTCATAATCCGCCTTGGCAATACCGTAGATAATTGTGCTGAAAGGTGTTTCGTCCCGCCACCGCCAGAACCTGAGAAGCCCCCGCCACCTAAGCCGAAGATATTCATCGGTCATGGAGGTTCAGATCAGTGGCGAGACCTAAAAGACCATCTTCAGGATCAACATGGATATGAGGTTATTGCATATGAAACGGGCTCGCGTGCAGGTCACACAATTCGAGATATCGTCAGTGAAATGCTCAAACTCAGTTCTTTTGCCATCCTCGTCATGACAGGGGAGGATCCGATGGAGGACGGCAAAATGCGCGCACGACAGAACGTCATACACGAGATCGGACTCTTCCAGGGGCACCTTGGATTCTCCAGGGCAATAGTACTAAAAGAAGATGGAACCGATGAGTTCTCCAATCTTGCCGGGGTGCATCAAATGCGATACTCCCGTGGAAACATTAAAGAAACCTTCGGGGACGTTCTTGCCGTACTCAGGAGAGAATTTGGGGAAGACCGCAAACAATGAATTTGGAGAATCGGGGGGAGGAATCGGGGACAGAGCAGAATGGCACATAGTTAAGCCGCCTCCAAGAGTTGCTTCAAGACGGCACGGGGCTTATTGAGCAGATTATACTGCTTGGGGCGGCGTTTGACTGCGCGTGGCTCAACGCGGAAAGGACGG
>JBEKKG010000827.1:0-3830 GCA_050010835.1 Planctomycetota bacterium | reverse complement strand
CGTTCACGAGGAACCACACCAGTGCATAGCCCCACACGAACAGTGCCCAACCCCAGCCGAGGGGCGTCATGAACAGCCCATAAACCGCGATCAACGTCGCCACGATTTGCGTGCCGAGTACGGCCACCCATAAAATCCTCGCGGGGCGTATGGACCAGAACGGGCCGCGCGTGCGCGTCAGGAAGATCGTCAGATGTCCCGCCACGGACAGCTTCAAATACATCAACGTCTGGATGTGCGCGCGGTCGAGGTGAAAGACACGTTCACCGAGATAAAACAGGCCGAAGGCTGAGACGACCCCGATGAGGCCCAGCACCGTGGCGACCCCCAGCACCATGCGCATGTTCCAGGCCTCAGGCTTATCCTTGTAGTGAACGTTGTCGTACGCGATCGACAGGATCGCCCCGTCGTTGAGCAACGCCAGCATCACGATCATCACCGCCGTCAATGGATAGAAGTTGAAGATCAGGATCGCCAGCGTCATGAAGAACAGCACGCGCAACGTCTCAGCAATGCGGTAGATCGCGTAGCTGTTCATCCGCTGGAAAATTCTCCGGCTCTCCTTGATAGCGTCGATGATCACCGACAGGCCGGGAGTCAGAAGCACGATGGACGCCGCCGCGCGCGCCGCGTCCGTCGCGCCCGAAACGGCGATACCGCAGTCGGCCTTCTTCAGCGCGGGGGCGTCGTTCACCCCGTCGCCCGTCATGCCGACCATGTGGCCGCGTTGCTGCAGGACGTCTACAATGTGGAACTTGTGTTCGGGGAACACCTGGGCGAAACCGTCGGCCTTCTCAATGGACTCGGCCACCGGCGCGGTCTCCTGATGTTTTACGTCGCCCAAGCCGCCGGCATCGAGGATATTTGTGCCCATCCCCAATTTCCCGGCGGTTTCCCGTGCGATGGCCAGTGCATCGCCCGTAACCATCTTGATCTTCACGCCCATCTGTCGCGCGGTCGCGATGGTTGCCCTGGCATCGTCCCGTGGCGGATCGAACAGGGGCAACACGCCTATAAACTGCCATTGGTCTTCTCCGTCGGCCCGCGCCACGCCCAAGCATCGGAAGCCGCGCGCCGCGAAGTCGTTGACCGCCTTCTCTACGGCGGGCTTCACCTGCCCGGCATTGGACGACAGCTCCAGAATCACCTGCGGCGCGCCCTTGGTCACCTTGAACTCCTTTCCGTCCGCGCCCTTGACGGCGGCCTCGGTGCGCTTATGCACCGGGTCGAAGGGTTGGAAATGAACCACCTGGTAGCCTTTCAATGCCTGATCATTTTTCAGGCCGCCCAGCACGGCCAGGTCTATGGTGTCGTTATTGTCCGCGCGCGACGCCAGCGCGGCATTGAGGACTACTTGATCGGCGGGGACATTGTTCACGCCGAACGGGTCGCCAAGGGTCAGCTTGTTCTGGGTCAGGGTGCCGGTCTTGTCCGCACACAGCACGTCCACGCCCGCCAATTCCTCGATGGCCACCAACCGCCTCACAATCGCCTCCTTTTTGGCCAAAAGGCGCGCGCCGACCGCCATTGTCACGGACAGCACCGTCGGCATCGCCACGGGAATCGCGGCCACCGTCAGCACCAGGGCGAACTGAAGCGTGGTGAGCATCCGGTCGCCGCGGAAGAGCGCGACCGCCAGGATCAATACAACCAGGGCCACCGCGAGGATGATCAGGTAATCGCCGATCTTCAGCACGGCGCGCTGGAAGTGGCTGACGGTGTGCGCCTCCTGCACCAGTTGCGCGGTCTTGCCGAAGTAGGTGTTCTGGCCCGTGCCGTACACCAGCGCGTCGATTTCGCCCTGGCGGATGATCGACCCAGAGTAGACCGTCTCGCCGGGTTTTCGCGTGGCTGGCAATGACTCTCCCGTCAGCGCGGACTGATCCACCTCCACCGGGTCACCCGCGAGCAGGCGCGCATCCGCCGGCACTATGTCGCCCAGGCGCACGCGGATGATGTCGCCCGGCACCAGCTCGCGCGCCGCCGGGTTGACCCACTTCCCATCGCGTTTCACCCGGGCCTTGACCGCCAGCTTGGCCTTGAGGGCCTCGATGGCGTTGCCCGCCTGGTGTTCTTCCCAGAACCCGACTATAGCATTGGCCAGGAGGAGCACAAGGATGATGAAAAAATCCGGCCAATGGCGGGCTACCGCGGAAAGGATCACGGCCGCTTCGATCATCCACGGGATCGGGCCCCAAAAATAGGTGAGGAATTTCAGGAACGGATTGGTCTTCTTTTCTTCGATCTCGTTAGGTCCATACTGGGTCAGCCGGCGCTCCGCTTCGCCTTGACTGAGGCCGTCCGGCGACGACCCCAGCTTTGCCTGTAATTCCTGCAGGGAGAGGGATTTCAGATCGTCCTTCACATCGGGCTTCGATCCCGGCTTCGATTCGGGAGCCTTGGCCTGGTCGGCATTGGGTTCCATAATGGATATACCTCCTGTCTTTGCTATGCCGCAGGTTTCGTGAGTTGCGGGCCCTTGTCGCCGCCGACCGGCGCCCTCGCGGTGTCTCTGAACTCATGCGCATTCATTTGGGGTTGGCCCACTTCCAGTTCCTGATTTCCGGCATATCCTGGCCCTGCTTGTCGATGTACTGCTTGTGCTCGACGAGCTTGTCCTGCACCATCTGCTTCAGGTAGGCCCCCCTGGAGCCCAACTGTGGTAGCCGGTCAACCACGTCCTGCACAAGGTGGAACCGGTCCAGGTCGTTCTGCACCCTCATGTCGAAGGCAGTCGTGATCGTGCCCTCTTCCTTGTAGCCACGGACATGCAGGTTGCGGTTGGTCCGGCGGTAGGTCAGCCGGTGTACCAACCAGGGATATCCATGAAAGCCAAAGATGATGTGCTTGTCTTTCGTGAAGAGCGAGTCGTAATCCATGTCGCTCAGCCCGTGCGGGTGTTCCGTGGCAGGCTCCAGCTTCATGAGATCGACGACATTGATCACCCGGATTTTCAGATCGGGCAGGTGCTCGCGCAGAATGGAAACAGCGGCCAGAATCTCCAGCGTGGGCGTGTCTCCGCAACAGGCCATCACCACGTCCGGCTCGGCTCCCTGGTCGTTGCTGGCCCATTGCCAGATGCCGAGTCCCTCCGTACAATGCACGAGCGCCGCTTCCATGGTCAGCCATTGGGGCAGCGCGTGCTTTCCCGCGACCACCACGTTCACGTAGTGCCGGCTGCGCAGGCAATGGTCGAAGACCGACAACAGGCAGTTGGCGTCGGGCGGAAGGTAAATACGCACGATATCGGCCTTCTTATTGACGACGTGGTCGAGGAAGCCGGGATCCTGGTGGGTGAAGCCGTTGTGGTCCTGCTGCCAGACGTGCGAGGCGAGCAGATAGTTGAGGGAGGCGATCTTCCGCCGCCACGGCAGCTGCGAAGTGACCTTCAGAAACTTGGCATGCTGGTTGAACATCGAATCAATGATGTGAATGAACGCCTCGTAGCAGTTAAACAACCCATGCCGTCCGGTGAGCAGATAACCCTCCAGCCAACCTTCGCACTGGTGCTCGCTGAGCATCGAGTCGAGCAAGCGGCCGGCGGGCGCGAGGAATTCATCATTCTCTTCTATTCGGGCGTCCCACTGACGATTGGTTGCTTCAAAGACCGCGCCCAGGAGATTCGAGAGCGTTTCATCGGGGCCGAAGATCCGGAAATTGCGCTGATCCTGATTTAGCCTGGCCACGTCACGCAGGAACTTACCCAGCACGAGCGTATCCTGGGCGTCAACGGCGCCGGGCGAAGGCACGGACACCGCGTGGACGTGGAAGTCCGGCATGCGCAGGTCGCGCAGCAGCATGCCGCCGTTGGCGTGGGGATTGGCGCCCAT
>JBEKKG010000826.1:0-3831 GCA_050010835.1 Planctomycetota bacterium | reverse complement strand
AGCTCTTTCATGTTCGGGTGCCGGGAGCTGGTGACCTTGTCCGCATAGGGCCGCCCCAGAAGCGGCCCCAACTTCCGGAGCAGGTTCACGCCAACCAGGAGAGACTCTTTCTCGTCCTCGTCCAGAGTCTGCCACCAACGCTGGAACTCGTCGCTGAATTCCACTTCCCACATGACCATATTATAACCTGAAGGCAATATGCGTCAAGGGTTATAATGAAGATTCCATCAGGGAGGGGAGTGTTTCATCTCAGTTAGCCTGCGAAGGAGCCACGGGCGCCTTCGCCCGTGGTACGACGGGCGAGGCGCCCGCCGCTCCTAACTGTAATGAAACACTCCCTCAGGGAGGGCGGTCACGTCATCCCTCGTCGCCCCGCGCCCTCAGTCGGCAGTGTTGGGCAGTGTTGGGACAGAGCCGCTTTTCATTGCGGGTAGCGCGATGGCCGCCGCAGTCTGTTGATTTTGGCACGACACTTGCTTATTCTTTGCCGTTGTCGTCCAAATCACATTTGGACCATGGCTCTTTGACAATTGAAGATCGTACCGGCACATCAACGGGTTGGTTTTATGGGTGTATGTTGTTCGCTAAACATAGTCAAGTAAGGGCTTTGCAGCAGACAGCCATCCAACCAACAATCCGAAATCAGAAACTCAAGATCCCAAATCCCAGGCCTAGGCGGGTCTTTTTGGCTTGGTGGGACTGGTTTTGGCGGGAAAGAGACGGAGACACGGGGACGCTGAGAACTGAGTCATTTGAAGCCACTCCCTTGGTAAAGCTCCCCAGACTCTACGCAAGAGGCCTGCAAACGCTGTGCAGAGACCGATCAATCCTGCGACAAAACGTTTCAAAAAATGACTGCCTTCCGTACTGGTGTGTCTCTCATAACATCTTAGCCATAGAGCACTTGACGTTATCTAAGATGTTCAGTAAGTGGTACGCGCACCTCAAGGATCGCGCCGTAGCGCAAGTTGGCAACTTGCGCCACAGACTCACTCGGCCAGGTGGGCTTGCCAGCGTGATTCGTTTCTGGCAAACTGACAGAAGCAACGATTCAGGAGGAGGATGCGATGTCGAGCGCAAGCGTGGGGGTTGGAGCAATGACGCAAAGGCGCATCGTGCTGGGCGCCATGCGGAACCGGCCGCAGGATCCCTGGCCACGCGGCGAGGGACATGTGCCACTGGGCGTCCCCGGAAGCCCAAGGGAGCAGAAGGCGTATCACGAGCCGGGAGGAAGCTTCAGCCCCTCGCCAGGAAGCTTCGGCGTCTCAATCTGGGTCGTTTCGCCCGACAACCGGCGCCTGGCCACCAGCGACGACATCCCTCTGCGGGAGCTTACGCAACATTACGACTGGAGCGCGGGCGGATTAGTGCCGGCGCTTGCGACTGAGACTCCATACTATGAGTGCCGCTGGTCTCTCGAAAGGGAGGCGTGCTGGCGCTGTGAACTGAGACCGAAGGGCGGAGCAAACCGGATGGCAGTGCTGATAAGAAGCGCCGGCCCATCCGGTGGTCCCGTCGAATCTCTGCACTGGGACGGACGGCAGTTGGTCGTCAACCACCGCTGGGTCGTTGAATTCGAGGCGGCGGACGCCACGGTAAGCCTCGGCGATGAAGACCAGAAGGATTGGAGCAGCGCCACGAACCAAGCCGCTTCCTGGGAAAGCAGCAGCGGGTGGGGCTGCGCCAGAATCCGATGCGGCGGGGCTGGCATCCTCCGCCTGACGGTCAGGGACACCGCCCCCTGGTTCGCCAGCCCGCTCGCCTGCTCAGCCGTGAAGTCCGCGCTGGAACTGGATCTTCCCGACGCCGACTTCGTCACCGCGCTTGACTCCCAAGCCGCCAACCTGCTCATGGGGTTCGTCGGCAGGCAGACATGTCCCGGCGAGCCGACCAACTATCCGCTGGCGTGGGAGCGGGACGGTGCATACTCCGTCGTAGCAATGGCACGGGCGGGGCACGTGGACACGGCAAAACAGCTTGCCATCCATTTCGCGGAGAACGACTACTTCGGCGGCTTTGGGGCCGAGGGCGATGCGCCAGGATCGGCGATCAACGCGCTGGTCGCAGTGGCACTGATGGCGGACGACGCCGGGTTCCAGAAATGGCTCTGGCCGCATGTGCGGCGCAAGGCCGGACTCATTTACGAAATGCTCGCCGCCAAGACAACCTTGCGCAAGACATGGGTCGGCCCCATCGTTCCGGAGCACGCCGACAAAGACGGCTTACCGGTCATCTGTAACCCTGCCGAGAACGGACTCATCGTCGGGAACATGGATCTTCATTTCCCAGTCTTGTACATCAACGCCTTCTCCTTCCGTGGCCTCCGTCAGGCGGCGCGGCTCGCCGAACTCGTCGGCGCGAGGGCAGAGGCGCAAGAATTCAACAAGACGGCGGAGGAGATACGCCGGGCGTGGCTCGCAAACTTCAGCGAGAAGCGGCTGGAGAACGAACGGACATTCATGTCGGCGCTCTGGCCCACCTGGATCATCGGCCCGGATCATCAGCCATTTCAAACGGCAATCCAAGAACGCTGGGAGCGAATCCATAAGGAGGGACAGTATCCGCGCACACCGCTCTGGACATACTTTACGGTGGCCGAGGCGCACCAGTGGCTCTTCCTCGACCGTCCCGACAACACCTGGAAAACAATCCGTTACTTCAGAGAGAATCAATGCTCGCCGGGACTTCATACCTACTGGGAAGGGAACCGGGAGGAGAACTCCTTCGGATTGTGGGAGCATATCCGAGGGTGGGTCAAACCTAAAGCGGTCACGCCGCACTATTGGACGGCGGCTGAAATGCTGCTCCTGCAAATTGATATGCTTGCCTACCTGAGCGAGGCGGGCACCGAGCCCGCGCTGGTGATCGGCGCCGGAGTGCCACCGGAGTGGATAGGTCGTCCGATGCGGGTCAAAGGGGTGCGGACCACCGCTGGCGCAGTAGATTGGTCGTACAAGGACGGCCGCCTGGAAGTGACGATCCGGGGGAAGCGCAGGATTCCGATCCGCGCCGGTTCAAGTTTCGGCAAGGGGACCAGGATCGCCGTCCATCAAGGACGACGGCCTTGATCGGCTTCTGTTTTACTTTGGCTGGCATCTCAGTTTCCCCGGTAAGCGTTTATTGCCAGAAATCGCGAAACCGAAACCGCTGCGCGGCGTCAAATTCTTTGTTAGCCAGCAGCAAGAGGCTTGAAACGAAGGAGGATGCGGTCATGGTCAGGATGTGCGCTCCAGTGGTTATCACGACATTAGTTGCCTTGGCGTGGATTTGCGATATGCCGGCCGCGGCAGCCTGCGGCAATGGCCCTGGCTTCCTCGGCTGCCCCCCGGTTGGATGGGCGAAGTCCGTGCCTGCTGCCCAGGCCGCAGCACGCGAGAAATCAGAGGCCTACGCCATTTATTTCTGCGCTCCGGAATCCGCTGCCACAGCGGGCGAGGGCGCTGCCGTGCTGGCCTTGTCCAGGGTCAGCAACAAGAACAAGATACTCACTATCTTCGATAGCCCCGCCGTGGCGAACGAACTGCGGAAGGCCGGGATAATGCAACTCGCCAAAGTGGCCGCGTGCGAGAGCAACGCCGCCTTGATGAAACAATACGGCGCCGGCCCGAATACGCTCGTCATCTGCGCACCCACCAGTGAAAGACTGCTGGCCTTTGCAGGCGAGGCGTGCAAGCAAGCCACGATCAGCAGCACGGTCAAGAATTTTCCTGCACTTTATGCCGCGTGGCAGCAGAGCTACAAGAAGAGAATCTGATCGCCCAAGGTTCAGGAGGCATACGGTTTATGCTGCGGACAGTCATCATGGCATCCCTGCTGCTCAGCGGGCCGGTC
>JBEKKG010000825.1:0-3834 GCA_050010835.1 Planctomycetota bacterium | reverse complement strand
ACTACTCCAACCCGTGGAACCTCGAGGACTACCTGAAGCTCAATGATCCGGACATCATCTACTCATTCCACATGTACACGCCTCACGAATACACGCACCAGCAAAAGGACAAGCCGCTCGATTATCCCGGCAACTGGGGCCGCGCGTTCCTTGCCGAGAAGATGTCCCCCGTGCTGAAGTTTCGCGAGAAGTTCAATGTGCCGCTCTTCTGCGGGGAATGGGGCGTGGTGACTCTGGCGCCCAACTACGGGCAATGGCTGCGCGATGTGGCCGGCATCCTCGAAGAGAACGGTTTGCCCTGGACGCACTGGGCCTGGATGGTCAAACCGCAGCCGGTCAACGACACCTTCGACGTGAACAAGAAGAAGACCGAAATCTACGAGGTCATGCGCCAGGTGTTTAGGGACGCGTTGAAAGGGAAGTGAGGCGCACTCTTCACCACAGAGACCCGGTGGTTAGTGCCACGTCTCAGGTCCAGCACGCCAATGGGAAGACCTGAAGCCTGAAATCATAAACAGTCTTTTTCGGCTCGTTGATGGGCGAGAGCGAATCCAATCTGCGCGCAGCGGAGTCCGTGGCGTCCTGCGCGAATTCTGCAAGACCGGCCGGGCTGTTCCGGCAGGAGGAATGCTGGAGGACGATGAGGCCTGGACGCTGGGCAACCCCGCGGCACTGGACGTGACCTGAACGAAGGTAAGGCTTGGCTGGGCTGTCCCTGACGAGGACGGCCTGGCCAGCAACGCGGCGCGTTTTCTTTCGCTATCCGCTGGCACGTCACGAGCAGCATAATGCGGCTCCCGTTACCTCCCTAACAGCCTTGGGAGTCCCACGCTCGAAACACGGTCAGTATCGTGGATCTGCTCGCTATCATTGAACGGTTCGATGATGGGCGGGGGCGGGGGCGCTGGCGGTCCACGCCTCCAAGATGCCGAAGCCGCGCAGTTCCAGACGGCCTTCCTTGGCCAGACCTTCGATCATGGCATCCAGCGTCGCTTGGACGATCTGTTTGGCCACGACTTGGTCAACATCACCGCCTGGATGAAGTGGGCACAGGGCGATGCCGCTGAAACGCCAGGACACCCTGGGAGGGGCCACGTTGCGGCGCGGCTCCAGCGGCAGCAGTTCTGTCAACGGCGTGCTGACCCATGTCGCCGGAAAAAAGCTCAGGGAAGAAAAGCCAACTGCTTTACGCAAAACCAGGAGAAGTACATCCATAACAGCCGTCTCCACAAGGGCAACGGCAGTGACAATACGAGGTGTCCACAGAACTGGGAAATTTACTACGGTTGTCCCGGCAAGACGCCCAAGTCATCCAAGCCCCTGATGATTCGGGGCAAGACGGTGTGTACATCTTCCCGGCCTATGCTGACGTCTACCACATCCAACAGGATATCGCGCCAGGACTCAGGCTGCTCCGCTTCCAGCTTGTCGTGTGACATATCCAGCAGCACTGGCAAGAACGGCTTGCCACTGTGATCAGCGCGAAGCAGCTCCCTGGTCACAGGACGCGAGCGGATAGAGTGCTTCGAGACGAGAAGCAACATCGCCTCCGACTGCTCGATGGCCTTCCCGGTTTGCTCGGGATGCCGGTGGCCGATGTTGCTGTTCCGCTCGTAGTACCACGTCGTGAAGCCAGCCTCTTCGAGTCCCTTCGCTATACTTACCGCCACGTCCGAGTCTTCATTGGCATGACTGATGAACACCTGCTGGCCCGGAAGCTGTGTGTCGGCTCCCATTGGCTCGGCTCCGTCTTGATTCTCCTTGCGAGGCCGTTCAGAGACAACACCGGCCGGCCGCTGACCCTGGCTCTGGCCATGCAACTCCTGGCGCAGGTCGCGGAGCGAGGGGAAGCGCTGGTCGGGGTCGAAGAGCAGCATTCTCTGCAGCGCCAGCCCCAGCGGCCCCGCTCTTTTCTGCACTTCCAGGAGGCGGCTTTGCATGTCCATAACCACGAGCCGCAGGAGCTCGAAGTCGCTTGGGGCCGTGCGCAACGGTTTGCCGGTCAGGGCTTCCAGGAAGACCACGCCGAGGGCGTACTGTTCTGTCTTAATCCCTGCCGGCGGTGCGTTCTCTCCCAGCACCTCCGGCGCGAGGTACTGCCGGTGTTCCCTGCGGTCCTCACCCATCCAGTTCACGTCCCTGATTGCGGCTATCGTATGGGGCGCCTCGGTCTGTGCCGCGGCCTGCCCGACAGGGTGGGCACGGCTCAGGTCGGTCAAGCAGACCTGCTTCAGCGCCTCGTCGAAAAAGAACTTGCCGGCATGCAGGTTCCCGTGCACGAACCCGTTCTTGTGCAGTACGGACAGACCCCTGGCCGCCTGGCGCAGCCAGGCGCAGGCGATGTCCGGGGCCAAGCGCTCGCCGGATTTTATCATCTCCTGCAGGGACCGCCCCTTCACAAAGTCCTCAATGACATAAAAGACCGCGCCGCTCGCGCCGCCGGTCAACCTCTCCTTGCTGACCTCCATGAGGGAGACGAGGTTCGGACTTCTGCCGCTCAACCTGATAAGCTCCCCCTGTGCTTTGAGCAACGCCTCGAGTTTCTCCTTTCCCATCTGTGCGAACACCGGCGGCAGAATGCGCGCCACCACCTGCACGCCGGAAACGCAGTGCGTGGCGTGGAAGGCCTCAATGCCACCCGCGGGTCCAAGCCGTGCGCCAAGGATGTAATTCCCCAGGCTCGGCTGGCCGTCCTTCTTCGGCAGCCGCTCCGCGACCTCCAGCGGGCCTTCTCTTATTTGCTCTCTTACGTGCTCGAAGTGGGCCGCCATGGTCTTGGAGCCGAGCATGGTCAGCGCCACTTGGGCTTCCGCAACCGGCGCACCGGAGAGGCAGCTCCCAAGGACCTTCAGTACTTCGTCGTGCTGCGGGCGCGCCTGCGGTTCTTTGGCCAGCAGCTTGAGGACGAGTTCCGCCAGCGGGACCGGAATCTCAGGGCGCAGTTCCCGCGGGTTGCGCGGGCGCGCCTCCTGGGTCTTCAGGGCCACCTGCATGAAGTTATCGCCGGCAAACGGTTTCTCGCCGGTGAGCAGGTGGAACAGCGTGGCGCCCGCGCCGAAGAGGTCGGCAGGCGGGCCAACCCCCCTGGCATCCGTGAACTGTTCAGGGGCCATGTACCCTGGCGAACCCATGCCCACGTTAGTCCCCGTGAGCGGCGTTGCGGTCGCGCCGAGGTCTTTGGCAAGGCCCAGGTCCAGGAGCTTGACGGTCCCGTCTCTGCAGATCATCAGGTTGCTGGGCTTGACATCGCGGTGGACGATGTGCTCGGCGGCCAAGTACTTGAGCGCGCTGACGGCCGCGCACATGTAAGCGCAGACCTCCGGTACAGGCAACTTGCCGCGTTCCCTGGCCAGTTTGGAGGCCGTGTCGCCCTCCAGATATTCCATCGCGATGTACATTCCGTCAGCCACTTCGTCCATGTCGAGGATGCGGCAAATGTTCGGATGGCGGAGGCGCGCGCCGATACGGGCTTCGCGGAGCAGGCGCTGGCAGAGGGCTGGGTCGGCCGCATAGCGCGCCCCTGCCAGCACTTTCAGCGCCACGCGGTTCCCCAGCCTGCCGTGCCGCGCCAGATACACGACACCCATAGCGCCTTGGCCAATGGTGCTCAGTATCTCATAGGGTCCCACATGCATCCCAGGCCGGGGCTCGAACGCACCCATGGTGAGTGACACGGGCGATGCCGCGGATGGCCGCTCTTCGTCCAGGAATTGTTGCGCACGTGGTAGTGTCGGCGGCGTGACAGCGATGACCGCACCCGGTGACTGAGCTTCCGCTTTGGTTCTGGCCTCGGCTTCCGCTCTGGCTTGCCTATCTGTTGCGGCCCCGCCGTCG
>JBEKKG010000824.1:0-3835 GCA_050010835.1 Planctomycetota bacterium | reverse complement strand
AGTTCCGGCGCCATGCCGCGGCGCATGGTATTCTCGCAGACCACGCGCGGATCGGCGAAGAAGAGGAGGTAGCCCGGCCCGCCCGCCTTCGTGCCCAGGCCGCTCATGCCCGAACCGCCAAACGGCTGGCGCCCTACTACTGCGCCCGTGCAGCCGCGGTTAAGATACAGGTTCCCCACGCGGAAGCGTGCCCGCGCCTCGTCAAGGTGGCTGGGCAGGCGCGAGAAGACCCCGCCGGTGAGACAGAACTCGGTGCTCATGGCCACATCCAGCGCGCGGCTGAACGTGTCCACTTTCATCAGCGCGACGATGGGACCGAACAACTCTTCCTGCATCAACTGGTGGCGTGCGCTACCGACCGTGAAAACCGCCGGCGGCACAAACCAGCCGCTTTGCGGGACGCCGCCCTTGAAGAGCAAGGTTGCTCCCGCGGGCGGGTTGGCGATGAGACCAGTGAGCCGCTGGTGCGCTCTGCCGTCGGCGACCGGCGGAACCTGGCACGCCGGTTCGTGCGCCGGCGCCAGCGTCAGGCTGCGGCAGGCCTCGACCAGGCGCCGCGCGAACGCCTCATACGCTGTGCCGACGGCCAGCACCCTTGAGCAGGCCGAGCACTTCTGGCCGGCATAACCGAACGCGCTTTTGACGACGCCGGCAACAGCCTCGTCCAGGTCGGCGTCTTCGTCCACGATGATGGCGTTCTTGCCGCCCATCTCGCAAACCACGCGCTTTACCTGGCGTTGTCCCGGCTGGACCTTGGCGGCGCGTTCCAGAATCTCCAGCCCAACATCCTTGCCGCCGGTGAAGGCGATCTGCGCCACCAGGGGATGCTCGACCAGCCGCATGCCCACTTGAGCGCCCGCGCCGGGGACGAACTGCACGGCTTCCGGAGGAATGCCCGCGCGCAGCATGCGTTGGTACAAGCCGTAGGCGATGGCGCTGGCGAGGCCCGAAGGTTTGAGGATCAGAGTGTTGCCTGCGACGAGCGCGGCCGTGGCCATGCCGGTGAGTATGGCGAGCGGGAAATTCCAGGGGGAGATGATTACCGCCGGCCCGCGCCCTTCATACAGCAGCGTGTTGTCTTCACCGGCCACACAGAGCGTCTTGCGCGCGCCCAGTTCAACCAGCGCCTGGCGCGCGTAGTAGCGGCAGAAATCAATGGCCTCGGCCACGTCGGCGTCGCTTTCGCGCCAAGGCTTCGCCACCTCCCAGACCTGCAACGCCGCCAGTTCGAGCCGGTCGCGCTCCAGTTCATCGCCCAAGCGGTCCAGCAGCGCAGCGCGCTCATGCAAGGGGCGGTCGCACCAGGCAGGCCAGGCCTGGTACGCGGCCTCAGCGGCGCGGCCGGCCTGCTCCAGCGTCGCCAGCGCGACCCGCGCGACAACCGTTTGCGCATCACTGGGGCAAACACGCTCCTGGGTTGCGCCGCCGCCGGAGCTCGCGCCTTGGATCACGACCGGCACCGACAGCGGCAGGGCGGCGCGCACCTTCTGGACCGCAGCGGCAAAGGCGCGCTGATTTTCGGGAACACCGAAATCAGTCAGCGGGCAGCATTCATAGGGCGTGGCCGGATCGCCGCGAACCATCCGCTTGGCAGCGCCGGCTTCCTGCCTGCCCGGTTGCGGGGCCTTGAGCAGCGCGCCAATGTCCGCATTGTCGTGGTGGCTGAGGCGCAAGAAGCCGCTGTTCGAGGTGTTCTCCAGAAGCCGGCGCACAAGATAGGCCACGCCGGGGAGCAGTTCGCCGACGGGACAGTAGATGCGCACGCGCTGGCCCGCGGCGCAGAACGCCTTCCGCTCAGGCTCCGCCATGCCGTTGAGCATCTGGATCTCCAGCGCCGCCGGAGGCACTTTCAGGCGGCGGGCGAGGACCAGGGCGTGCGTGAGCGAACGGAGGTTGTGGCTGGCCAACGCCGGGCGCAGGTATTCGGCATTCTCCAGGAGAAAGGCGCTCAGCGCCTCGTAGTTGGCATCCGTGGCGGCCTTGTCGGTGAACACTGGGCAGGGGTAACCGGCCTGCTGGGACAGCGCGAGCTCATATTCCCAATAGGCGCCCTTGACGAGCCGGACCGTGACCGGCGTCCCGCGCCCCCTGGCCAGCGCGTTGAGGCGCTCAACATCGCGGCGGCTGTCCTTAAGATACGCTTGCACCGCCACGCCGATATGCGGCCAATCGCGCAAAGCCGGCTCCAGGGCCAGCGACTCGAACAAGTCGAAGGTAATGCCGTGGATGGCATACTGTTCCAGGTCCAGGCCCAGGAAGACGCCCTGCTCTTTGGCCCGCAGGAAGAGCGGCAGCACCTTATGGCGCAGGCGGGCCACGCTGCCGGCCGGGTCAACCGCGTCGAGGAAGGGGGCCATCGCTGAAACCTTCAGCGAGACGTTGGCGCGCGGGATGGGGCCGGCGTGGTCGGAGTCCAGCACCGGCGCGGCCGGCCAGGCCTTTGTCTCCGCGCCCAACTGGTCAATCAGGCTGCTGTAACGGCCCTGGTACACCTGGGCCTCGGCATCGCTGATAGTCGTCTCGCCGAGCAGGTCCGCGGTGAAGGCCAGGCCTTCCTGGCGCAGTCTGCGCAGCGCCGGGGTGGCGCCCTGGGCGTCCTTGCCGATGATGAACCTTTCGGCCAAGGCCGCCACATTGCCGCGAATGGCGCGCGCCGTCACGCCGGCCGTGAGGCTGCCGGACGCCAGTTTGACGGCGGCCGCCAGCGCGGCAGGCAACTCCCGCCCCTCGCGCAGCAGCAGCCCGCGGACGTGTTCGGCAACCTGAGCGGAGGAGCCGAGCGCAGGGAGCACGTCCACCAGCCGGAACATGTCGTTCTTGAAGGAAGGATCGCGCATGGCCCATTCGAGAACCAGGCCCTGCCAATAGTCTTTGTTGAACAGTCCGGGCACTTCGCCCGAAATGCGCTGCCACAGTCCCGCGCCGAAGGACTGGATTTCCAGCTCCAGTTCCTGGGGTGACGTGGCGCCGGGAGGGTTCATGGTCAAGTCTTGGTTCAAGGGAAGCGCCCCTCCTCGTTCAGGCGTGTGGCGGTCCAATGCCTCCACCCGGGATAATCATACCACTTTATCGTCTCATCCTTTCACGCACGCCCTGGGTACCATGTGGACAACGCGCTTGGCCAGGCCGGCCTTTTCCGTGGCCTCGCAAACGCTGTCCACGTCTTTGTACGCGCCGGGGGCTTCCTCCGCCGCGCCGCGGGCGGAATGGGCGCGGATGAGGATGCCCTGGTGCTTGAGTTCCTGGAGGAGCTGGTCGCCGCGCCAGCGTTTGAGCGCCTGGGTGCGGCTCATGGCGCGCCCGGCGCCGTGGCAGGCGGAGGCGAAGGCCTGGTTCTGCTTTTCGTCCACGCCGGCAAGGATGTATGAGCCTGTGCCCATAGTGCCGCCAATGATGACCGGCTGCCCGGCCGCGCGGTACTGCTCCGGCAACGCCGGATGCCCGGGGCCGAAAGCGCGCGTGGCGCCCTTGCGGTGCACGTACACTTGCTGCTCTTTCCCGTCCACCACGTGGGTCTCGCATTTGCAGGTGTTGTGCGAGACATCGAAGAGCCCGGCCCCATGACGGGTGGCGTGCGTCTCTTCCGCGACCGATGAATACTCCACCGGCAGGCGCCACCCGCCGAAGTCGGTCATGATCGCGAAAACCTGAGTCCAGCTCACGCCTTCGGACGCATTCCCGCCCCAGATGGGCGCTCAGCGCGCCCATCAGCGCCTTCCACCCCACGTCACCCGGGCTGCAGACGGAGAGGTCGACATGGACGCCCTCCACCACGCTGTCGACCGAGACCACGAGCGGCCCACCACCGGGAACATCCAGCACGGCGGCGTCGTCG
>JBEKKG010000823.1:0-3838 GCA_050010835.1 Planctomycetota bacterium | reverse complement strand
CGATACAGCCTATCCTGACCATTGGAAACCCCGCTGGGCTGGCCTCGAACTGTCCGGCATGCGGATACCCGGCGCAGCGGATAGCGGTCCCAGGATGGATTCCCAGAGTCTTCAAGGACTCGTCCGAAGCCAGCAGTTCCAGCGGCAGATTCGGATGTTCGGTCTCCTGGGGCAACGAGATAGGGATCACAGCCACGTCTTCCGTCGGATGCTCAGTCCACAACTTCTTGTCCCCCTGGCGGATCTTGAACTTCAGGGGCGTCTTCTCGTATTGGCCCTCAGCGATCTTCTTGCGGAGAAAGACCGTGGCTTCATCGCCCTGCATGCCGGACAAGACATGCCGTGCCGTCACCAAAACCGCCTGCGTTTTCTTGGGATCGTCGGGCGCCGGCCGGTTGAGGATGAAGGCCGTGCCATTGGTCTTTGAGTCGCTGATCTTGAAGGTGCCGAGCACCATCGCCGTGTTCAACTCGTCCACTTCCGCCAGCACCAGCCGGCAAGCCAGCACAGCCAGGCACACTGCCGCCACCTTCCCCCTCCCCTTGCGGGAGGGGGTAGGGGGAGGGCCTTTTACGAACGAATCAACCCTGTTCATCATCCTCGTCCTCTTCGTTCAATCCAAAATCTAAAATCGAAAATCGAAAATCCCGTAGACCTGGATCAGGCTCTGGTAGACCCCGACCACGATAGCCAGAACACCGGCAATCCGCCTGGCCCAGCGTTCTACCACGGTGAGGGCGTTGAAAGCAGTCCCGATCCTGTGCGCGGCAAAGGCCAGCAGCGCCGCAAAGCCTATCACGGGCAAAGTTGTGCCCAGCGCGTAGAGGAACGGGAGCAGAACCGCGTCGTGGTGCTGCAGGCAGGACGGTATCAACAGGCCAAAGAAGTAGGCGGCCGTCGTGGGACAGCAATCCAGACCGAAGATGAACCCCAAGACTGCCGGCCCGGCCAGGCCCAGGCGCGCGATGCGCTGCTGCCATTTGTCACTGAGTCCGCCGCTTCCGAACGGGAAGGATAGCAGGTTGAGCAGAACCATGCCGACGAGGATGAGCACTGGGCCAAGCAGCCGTGTCAACCAGCGCGCCAGGAACAGGGCTATCTCCGCCTCGGCGAAGACGGCTTGCAGCAGCAGCAGCGCCACGGCGATGTAAGCCAGCGCCTGCCCGGCAGTGTAGAGCAGACCGGCCAACAACACCCGCCCGGGCCGGTCCGCCCGCCGCGCCAGGAACGAGATGGCCACAATGTTCTCAGTCATCGGGCAGGGCGCAAGGGCGCTCTGCAACCCCAGGATGAAGGCCGTGGCGGCCGCAGCGCCGTAGCTGCTCATCAGTGTACCGCCGGCGTCTCGCCGGCCCTTGCAGGCGGGACGCCTGCGCTACCCGCGGGCGCTCCTATGTGCTGCTGTGGCTTGGGCGTCTTGTCCATGCCGCTTTCACCAAGGCAGTCGCGAATCAACTCCTGGACACTGGCCACGAACGCTGCGCGGTTCTCCTGGCGGTTCAAAGCGTCATCCAGCAATTCCCAAGCGGTCAACTTGCCGTAGTGGAAGTCCGCCACTATGAGGCTCTGGGTCACCAGGTGAAACTTGCGGACGTAGTGCTCATTCCCGGGCTCCACGCGGTTGACCTCCCGCCACTCCAGAGTTCCCGCCTTGACCGCGTCAGGGAACGAAGCCACGGCCTCGCGCGAAAACTGCGCCACGCGATCGCACGCCTCACAACGCTGGTTGCCGTGGAAATAGAAGACCAGCACCTGGTGCGGCAGAGGCTTTTCCGCGGCGTCGCCCGGCGGCGCGCCGGTGTTCTTGAGCACCAGGACGAGGAGTGTCACGGCTACGAAACCGAGCAGGAAGGTCCGTATCGCGAACTTGAATCCCACTACCCGTATCTCGGGTTTCCCGGCCGGCTGGAGATTCTCGATTTTTGATTCGTGATTTTCCATTGTGCAACTGTGTTCGTCCGCGGACGGAGGGGGCAAGCCAGAGGCTTGCCCTACATTTATCTTACCGGCAAGCCGGGCAAAAGCACTTGCTTCCTGCGGAAACCAGTTTAGACCAGTAGTGGAGCAAGTCTAGTACCGGCTGTTCCGGTGGCGCTGGGACGCGGTTCGGCAGGGGAGCGCAAGGTGACGGAAGACAAACACAGCCTCGTGCATGAGTGCACCGCGGAACTTGTGGGCACTTTCATCCTGGCTTTCTTCGGCACCGGCGTCGTGCATGTGGCGGTCTTGACGGGGGCACTAAGCGGGTTGTGGCAGGTTGCGGTGGTCTGGGCGCTGGCCGTCACCTTGGCGATATACGCCACGGCCGCGGTCAGCGGCGCGCATATCAATCCCGCGATGACCATTGCTTTTGCCGCCCATCGCCAGTTCCCCTGGAGCAAATCGGGACCGTACATAGCCAGCCAGGTACTGGGCGCGTTCGCCGCTGCCGGGGTCCTCTATCTTCTGTTCAACAACTACATAGCGGATTTCGAGCAGGCGCACAATATCGTTCGCGGCAGCGCGGGCAGCGAGCTATCTGCCAAGGTTTTTGGCGAGTACTTCCCCAATCCCAGCGACGCATGCCCCCTGGAGACTCAATACGCCAAGGTCTCGCTCATCCAGGCGATGTTGGCGGAGGGCATAGGGACCGCGTTCCTGGCCTTCTTCGTGTTCGCTCTGACGGATTCGCGCAACCGCGAACGGCCGGGAATGAACCTGGCGCCGCTGTTCATCGGTTTGACCGTGGCAATGGTAATTATGATTGTCGCTCCGCTCACCCAGGCGGGCCTGAACCCGGCTCGTGATTTTGGCCCCCGCCTCTTTTCGTACTTTGCCGGCTGGGGCCGGATCGCGATCCCCGGGCCGCGTGGCGGTTTTTTCACGGTCTATATCCTGTCACCCATAATTGGCGCGGTGATCGGAGGCGGCGTCTACCAGCGCGTCATTCGGACCTGTAAAGCGCTTGTCAGTGCGCGGTCAGGGGAAAGAGAACAGTCCGTGATTCGGCAGGATCACGTCACCGTCAAATGAGGAGCCAAGCATGAGC
The DNA here is from genome assembly GCA_050010835.1 of Planctomycetota bacterium. Classification (GTDB taxonomy): domain Bacteria; phylum Planctomycetota; class SZUA-567; order H5-PLA8; family H5-PLA8; genus JAPLOD01. Next base: position 810 of record JBEKKG010000823.1, on the reverse strand, counting down.
AGCACCCAGTTCGTGATCGCCCCTTGCATGGGCGTGGGGAAAATCGTGGCCAACGTCACGCGCCGCGCGGCGTATCTGGTCCAGCAGCGCAATCCGGAGACCACGGCCATCTTGTCGCTGCCCGCTCTGCTGGCGGGCGACCCTGAACAGCGCGAACTGGTCAAGAACCGCCCGGTGATCCTGGTGGACGGGTGCACGGAACGCTGCGGGATGCACATCTTCAACCAGTTGGGCGTCTATCCGGTGGCCAAGATCGAAGTGGGCCAGATCATGTCCGAGACGAAAATGGGGCCGGGCAAGACCCGGCAGCAACTTGAGGACATCGGCAAGCGCCTGGCCGAATCTACGGCGGCCCGCATCGAACTGGTGATGAAGAACGAGGAGTTGCTGAAGTCCTTCCAGGCCGCTCAGGAGTTACGCTGGGCCGTGCCGTGCCCTGAGTGTTCGCGCGCGTGCAGTTGTTTGCCCGGCGAGTTGCAGACTGCCGAGCCCGCTGCGACGCCGCGCAAGTACGTCACCATCTTCCCCTGCCAGGGCATACGCCGCACGGGTGGCCGCGTGGCTCAACGCGCAGGCTACATCCTGATTGAGGAGAAGTTCCCGGGGAAAACTCTGTTGCTGTGTGTGCCCGCGCTTTCAGCGGCGGTCCCGGAAGATGTTGAGATGCTCGAACAGTTCCCCACGGTGGCGCTCAATGGCTGCGGTTTGCGGTGTGCTACGGTTAACGCGGCGCGGCACGGCGTTCCAGCCGCGGCCAGTATTGATCTTGACACGGTTGACCCGGGCTTCAAAGGCGAGCGCGAATGCGCA
>JBEKKG010000822.1:0-3843 GCA_050010835.1 Planctomycetota bacterium | reverse complement strand
CGGCCATGTGCGGCATGTTGACATCAAGGAGGATGAGGTCGGGCCTCAAGGTCCTGGCCACCGTGATCCCCCACAGCGGCTCTGTGGCGGAGGTCACCTTATACCGGCCCGTTTTCCCGAGTGCACTGCCGACAAAGGTGCAGAAACGCTCCTCGTCGTCGATCACAAGAACGCTCTTTTTCTCTCTAGGGTTCATAGGGACTTGGAGCCGCAAGGATCGTCCGGTAAAGCCGGGTTCGACGCGCCCGTTCCATAAACAGCCTGCAGTAGCGAGGGTCAGCTTTCTCATAGTCTTCCTCCAGGTAGCGGCCAGCAGTCTGCCAATCGGGCTACGCCATAAGGTTATCTCATGCACCTGGTAAGAGTATATACCTTTTGACCGGAACCTCCATCGCCCGTTGGTACTAAAAGAAATATCTTTCGTATTAAGCCAAATGGTCGTACGGCGATGACGGGGACTCTCTCGCTTACGGGATGAAGGGTGGTGTTGAACAGCTCAGCGGCGGCGGCGTTAGGGTATGCGGGCCGTCGACGATGAAGAAAGAAACGTCATCAAGAAGTCTGGTCAAGCAGGGGTTTAATGCCCGCTACTCATGGCCAGGCTTACCAGTTTTGACCGGCTGGTGACGTTGAACTTCTTGAAGATGGTGCTGAGGTGTGCCTTCACCGTATGTTCTGAGAGAGAAAGGGTCTTGGCGATCTCCTTATTGCTCAACCCCTGGCAGATGCACTCGATGATCTCCTGTTCCCTGCTCGTAATGTGGCTGATCTTCCCCTTCGGTGAGAGGTTCCCGGCATCGTGGAGCAACGTCTTGACCGTCCCGTTGTCGATCCATAGCTGTCCCTCGCTGATCGCCGTAAGGGCCCTCTTGAACAGGTGGAGTTCGTTGGGGCCAATGGCTGCTTTGAGGAGTGACTTGGGGTTGGCGTCCAACTGCCCGCGGTCCACGTGTACCCACCCCTCGGTGCCGAGGAACATCACGCCATGGCCATGTCCTCCTTCCTGCAAGGGGTGTTTTCTGCTGGTGCCGTCATCCATGTGAACCAGCGTCACGCCGTTGGCGAAGCGGTTCTCGACCTGCCAGTTGGTCGCGCAGTCGGTCAACATTGCGCTGGGGAAGACCCCGGTCCCGGCGATCTCCACCGGCCCGCTGAGTTCGGTGCCGTTGCCCCATTGGGCGATGTCGAGGTGGTGGACTCCCCAGTTGCCGATCATGCCCAGGCAGTAATCCGATATGGAATACCACACACTCCACCCCTGTTTCGCCGTGTAAGGCCGGCAGCGCTGGTAACAGTAAGGCGCCCAGGGAGCCGGGCCGAGCCACAGCTCGTAGTCCAGTTCCTTGGGAACGGGTTCGGTGGGCTGGTTGGGGCAGGTCCAACTGCCGGGCACTCCGACCAGGATCGTTTTCAACTGGCCGATCTTCCCGTTGCGCACCAGTTCACACGCCAGCCGGAACCTGCCATCTGACCGCTGCTGGGTGCCGAATTGGAAGACGACCTGGCTGGTTTGAATGGCCTTGCGGAGCGCCTGCCCAGCGCGGACGCTCCAGCCGATGGGCTTCTCGGAGTACATGTGCTTGTGCTGCCGAATCGCCTCCATCGCGATCAGCGGATGCCAGTGATCAGGCGTGGTGATCTGCACGGCGTCTATGTCTTGGCGCGCCAGCAGTTCCCGGAAATCCCCGTAAGCCGTGCAGTCCTTATTGTGGTAGAATTCATCCACGGCCTGTTTGGCCTGGTTGCGCTGCGTTTCATGCACGTCGCATACGGCAACGACCCGGACCTCGTCATTCCCGCGGAAGGCTTTCATGTTGCCTTGGCCTTGAATGCCCAAGCCGATGCAGCCCATCACCACGCGATTGGACGGCGCCACCGTCCCTTCCCCGCCCAGAACTGACGCAGGGACGACCATAGGAAAACAGAGCACGCCGGCAGCGGCGGCCGAGCGCTTCAGGAAGCGGCGGCGACTTTCGGCACAGGAGTTGGCCGGCGGTCTGGTAGCCATGGGGATAGTGTCCTTTAGCAGGTGTGCTTCCGGTTTTGCCTGCCATGGACGAAGGCTGCTGGCAGGTCCGCAGCGGGACTTGGTCAAGGACCTCCGAAGCGCGAACTACGTCCCTTTTTTACACCGAACTGGGCAGAAAATCCAAGAATCCTCACTCTAGCAGATGGGGGTTCCCAGGGCAAGGCACGGCCACAAGAGTGCGCGGGGGTGCGGTGCATCCCGCCCCGTGAGCACTTGTCTGAGCCAGACCCGCACCAGGCAGCCGGCCGGTGCGCTTGTTCCTGCCTTCCGCCCGATTTTCCCGGATTTGGGGCTGGATTTCGCTGTATCTCCTGCAAGTTGGGCGGACGCTACCGATACTCATTCATCAATGCTTGCGCTTTCTGCGCGGCGGCGGTTCCCGGGTAGCGTTGAATCAGTTGCTGACAGCCGCCAATTACCGTTTCGGCCCCTGGTGTGTTTGCTTTGCGAGGCTGGGCGGCTTTGGGATTCTTGGAGGCTGCGAGGGGTTTCAAGGTGTCTTCGAATGCCCGGATCTGTTTGAACATCTGCTCGGCCTCGAGTTCCCTGGCCACCTTGGGGTCCTTGCGCAGTTGCTCCGCAGCCTGCTTGGCCTTAGTGCCAATCTCGTCGCCGAGGAACTGCAGGGCCAGTTTCTCAAGCCGCAACACCGCGAACACAGGCTTGGTTTCCTTGAACGACAGCGCGGCATCGAGGTTTGCTTGGCCGCCGCCGTGCAGCGCCTCGAACATCATCTTCGCTTCGGCGGCTTCTTCAGCGTCCTTACTGTCCTTCTTGGGTGCGAGCATCTTGAGGACCTGCCCCAATCCAACGCCGGTCTTGATCTGCGCAGCCAAGGCCGCCAGCTTCTTGTATGGGCCAGGACCGGCCAGCGCAGCGACATTGGAGTCTTTCAGCAACTCCTTTACGGGCTCGTCAATGGCCTGCGCCCAGATCTCGTAACCCTTCAGGCTGGGATGGAGGAAATCCGGCATGATGTCTTTGCTCATGCTCTTGTCAGCTTCCAGGAACTTGTCGCCGATGTCGAGGAAGTGAACTGTCTGGCCGTCGTCAAACTTGGCGATCAACTTGTTGACGTTCGCGTTCTTATCGCGTCCGGCGTCCGCCTTTTCGCCACGCGGGAAGATGCCTAGCAGAAGAACGTTGGCCTGCGGCTGCCTGCTCTTGATCTCCGCGATGATGGCCTTGATTCCTTCGGCCACGTCGGGAGCCGCATCGCCGTTATTCGTGCCAATCATGATGACGAACAGACGCGCCTCATACCCCTCGAGTTCGCCGTGCTGCAAGCGCCACAAGACGTGCTCAGTGCGGTCCCCGGAGATGCCCAGGTTCAACGCCTTCTGGGCTGCGAAGTATTTTTGCCAGACACTCTGGCCGCCGGAACGCCATCCGTCCGTGATGGAATCGCCCACGAAGACCAGGTTTATCGTGCCGTGCATGTTCTTTATATCGTCGAGAAAACCGGTGTGCCGCGGCAGGTCTTTCTCGGCGGGTTGAGTCGTGTTTGGCGCGCCGGACAAGGCGCTTGGTGCAGCGAACACCCCGCAGGCCAGGATCGCAAGACAATAGTGCTTCAGGGGCTTCATGATCGTTCTCCTTCTGAAAGCAAGGTGTGTACTTCAGTTGTCCTGTGCCGGCCCGCGGATTTGCCCATCCACTGATTTCATCCGGGGATTTCTGGAACGGGTCATGCCGAGCCGCTCCGGCGGCCCAGTTCCGTGGCATTGTACTCAACGCTGTTCTCCACGCAAAGCACCTCTGCCACGGTAGCGTGCCATCGGGTGCATGTCAGCAAATGTACCGCGGGCGTCCCG
>JBEKKG010000821.1:0-3849 GCA_050010835.1 Planctomycetota bacterium | reverse complement strand
CCGCGGCCTGGAAAGCGTCCTTCGTGTAGACGAACTTGACTTCGGCAGGCTGCACGCCGCCGTTGATGAGCGCGTTGAGCACGAAGTATTGCGAAGGCGAATTCTCCGCCAGCACCACTTTCTTGCCGCGCAGGTCGGAAACCGACTTGATGTTCTCCCGCGCCACGATGCCGTCGCCGCCGTTGGACCAGTCAATCTGCTGGCAGACGCGCGGCATGGTGCGCGAATCTTTCTGCAGCTCGTCCATGAACAGCGGCACCATGTCCAAGGTCGCCCAGCCGATGTGAACCTGCCCCGCGGCGTAGGCATCGCGCATCGCGACGGGGTCGTCCAGCAGCACCAGTTCCACCTTGAACTTCTTGCCGTCCGGGGCGGTCCATTCCTTTTTGGGCTTGAACCCTTCGTTGGCGAAGACGATCGGCGCCCAGCCGGCCCAGACGTTCAGTGCGAACTTGACCGTCTCGTCTTCGAGTTTCTTGTAATTGGCCACGCCGGCGACAGGCGGCAGTTTTTCGGACGCGTGGAACTGGTATTCCTTGACGGTGGTCGGCGCGTTGGTGTCGGCGGCTTCTGCCTTGGTCTTCAGCCTGTCCATGTCTTCCTTGGAAAGCTTCGGCAGGCTGTCGCTCTGCGTGCCCTTGGGCAGGATGACGTCGCGCCGATACACCGCGAAAGCGATCAGCCCCGCGATGACAGCCAAGACCGCGACATAGAACAGCGGCTTGGGCTTGCTTTCATCTTCTTTTCCGTTCATAGTCCCCTCCTCGTAGGGCGATCCGCTGGGATTCCGGGGACATGACCCGATTTCCGGCTGTTTGGAAATCGGGATCGTGTCCCCGGAATCCCATCCCCTGGTCACCGAAAGCGCAGTTTAGCCTTATGGCCCCAGGCCGCAACCAAATCCGAAGAACGAAACTCGAAATCCGGTAGCCGTTCAGTCTCCGAGCCGCGCGCGTCAGCAAGCGGCAATGTCCGCTCCCTCACGGTCGCGGCTCGGACAGAACGGTTACGAAATCCGAAGTCCGAAAAAACAATTGCGGCAGCGCGCGCGAGGTCATGCGGGTGTGGCCGCGTGGTATTGTGCGCGGCGCGCAGGCAGCCAGCAGGCCAGCACCTGTTGGATGTGCAGTTCCGCCTGCCGCAGGAAGGCCGGGGAGACCGAGAAACCATCGCTCTCGTAGGTGAGGATGGGCATGCCCTGCCGCAGGCAGTGGGGCTTGAGAATCGCCTCGGAGATGCGGAAGGGCAGGCAGTTGAACGGGCCGATGGCGATGATGCCCTGGTAGCCCTCCGCGCCGGCAACGATGCCCTTGCCGACGGTGGGGACGGCCTCGCCCACGATGGCGGGCGAGAGGTGTGCGCGGGCGTGCCGGAAAAGGCCGGCGATGTCGTTGAGGCCGGTGACCAGCAGGCCGGTCCGCTGGAACATGTTGTGGAAAGAGGTGTCGTAGTACTTCAGGCGGTGGTACTCGGTCCAGTTCGCGAGGTAGGCCTTGCCGTCCGGCTGGAAGACCCTGAAGCAGGCCCGTGCGGCGGCGCGGGGCGAGTCGGTGGCCAGGCCCCAATCTTCGGCGGTCAGAGCCATGCCGGCGTAGGCGGCGTAGAGCAGCAGCTCGTTCAGGCCCACGGGGACGAGGATGATGCCGTGGCGGGCGTAGAGGTCGTGGACGCCCTCCATGAAGGACGGAGTGAAGCGGATGAAGAAGTCGCCGGTGACGACGACCTTGGGGCAGCGGGTGGGATCAGTGTGCGGTATGGCGGCGAGGTGCTCGACGAGCCGTTCCAGGCCGGCCCGCAAAACCTTGAGGGAGGGTGCGGCGTCCACCTTGGTTTCCCAGCAGGACTTCAAGCGCTCAAGAGCCCCCGGCTGGCCCACGACGCGCAGGGACTGCTCCATCTCGACAAAGATGTCCGCCAAGGTCAGCAGTTGCGCCAGGGCCTGGCTCATCTTCAGATAGCTCATCCCGTAGTATTCGTTGGCCTCCTGCGGATCGAAGATGAACAGGTCCTCCAGCGCGTTGGCCTCGATGAACTGGTGGAAGTAGTCCAGGTAGCGGTCCACCACGCAGGGTGCGCCGCCGTGGACCATGTAGAACCCCACAACCTCGCCGGGCTTCCGCTGCGCGTGGGCCTCCAGCATCTGGCCGATGCAGATGGGCAGAGGCAGGCACTCGCGGCCCGAGGTATGCTGCAAGCCGCGCTCCAGTTGGCGCCGGTCCGGCCCGCTCACCGGCCCGACGTTCAGGCCCATCCAGCGCGCGGCCAGCGCCACCGCCCGGCCGTGGTAGAAAGAGAACGTGGGGAAGTGAAGCTTCACGCGCGGGTCATCAAGATCCAGGCGTTCGCCGGAGGACGTGGTGACAATGGATTTTGGATTTTGGATTTTTTCGCGATGTGTCGGGATTGGATTGGCTGGGGCCGCGCGAGGATGCAGCCAGCCCCTCTTCGGCTCGCCAGCGCCATCCAAAATCGAATCCCGGCTCGCCGGGTCAACATCCAAAATGCCGACGGTGGCGGCCCGGAACGGCGGCTTGGAGGACGGGCCGGGCCGGTAGCGGGCGATGATATCCCGGAAGGCTTCCAGGCGGGTTTGAGTGCCCGCGTCCGCGCTGTGGGCGTCAACCTCCAGCATGAGGTACGGCTTGGCCCCCAATTGGGCGGGGATCATCGCGTGCGTGAAAGCGTCAATCGTGCAACTGAAGTTGCTCACGTACACCAGGAACACGTTGGCGTGTTGCTTGGCCAGGGACACGGCATTTAGAATGATATTTGGATAGTGCCACGCTGTCGGCCCGGCCTGGACCGGAAGCAGACAGTCGCCGGGGATCACGCGGACCCCCATGCTGGCCAGCTTGCGCCCGACGGACTGCGAAGCCTCGGGGGAAAAGGCGTTATAGCTGCGGCCCACCAGGATGACCGTGGGCTGCCCGTCGGCCCGCGCCGCCGCGAGGGCCTCCCGCCCCAGCCGCTGCATGGCCTGTTCCGCCTGGAGCTGGGCCTGGACCGCCTCGCTGTAGGCCTGCGCGGCGTCTGCTTTCGGCACGCCCAGTTGCTCGCAGGCCATGTCTGCCAGTTCGGTGCAGGCCTCATAGCCCCGCGCAAAGCTCAGGATCGGCGAGAGGAACGCCACGCCGGGAAACGCCTTGGTCATGAAGTACGGCGCAGCCTGGGTGATAGGGCAAAGATACGAATCACGGCCGGCTTCGTGGTTGGGCATGCGGCTGACGTGCGGCAGGAAGATCCGGTCCAGCCCGCGTTTCACCAGGTCCAGCACGGCCCCGTGGGCGATCTGGACCGGGAAGCAGAACCCCGAGTAGGCTTTGAGCCACCCCGCCGAGTCCACGCCGGAAAGCACAGGCTCGAACCCCAATCGCGAGAAAAAGGTGGCATAGAGTGGGTAAAGCGAATGAGCCGTCAGCGCCCGTGGAATGCCGATTTTGGATTTTGGATTCCGGGGACATGACCCGATTTCCGGCTGTTTGGAAATCGGGATCGTGTCCCCGGAATCCACCCGATTTCCGGCTGTTTGGAAATCGGGATCGTGTCCCCGGAATCCCGCTGGTGCAGGCGAGACGCCTGCACCACAATCCACGGGCGCGAAGATCAGCCTGTTGCGGGCCTCGACGAGGTCCGGCACGTCGCGTCCTGCGCCGCGGCATCTGCGGAGATTCTCGAACCGGCTGCACCGCCCGCCAAAGGGGAACCGCCGCCCGGCCACCTCGAACTGGTCAATCTCACATTGGTTGTCGCAGCCGTGGCAGACGAACGGCGCTCCTCGGCTCAGGTCGCTGGCTGCCAGGCTGGCCAGATCGCGGGGAGCGGGGTTCGGGGAGCGGGGTTCGGGGCTCG
>JBEKKG010000820.1:0-3852 GCA_050010835.1 Planctomycetota bacterium | reverse complement strand
GTCCGCTGCCGACGTCCGCCGCCAACTCGATGAACTGCCTGGTCCTGTCAATCTGCGCGGCGTTCTCGGCGGGGTCTGAATAGCAACAAGAGGTGGCGACGCACGCGACCGCGACTCCGGCGGACTCGAATGCCTTCCTGGCGTGGGTGCGTGCCGCCTTGTCCGCGCTGAGCTCGATGCCGTGCGCGTGTTTGGCCTCAGCCCGCGGCTCCACGCCGTCGTAGCCGTAGCGCCTGGCCGCCTCGATCACTTGCGCACAGGTCAGCTCTGGACACGAGAATGTCATGAATGAGTACTTCATCGGCGCCTCCCTTTCCCCGTATCCTATACGCCAGACCCGGAATTCTCAACGCGGAGGACGCCGAAAAAAACATTGAACCACATCCGGGCTCATTGCCTGACCTTGCCCTTCGCCCGGGCCTTTGTATACCAGCACTGGAGGAAAGGGATGATCAACGAACAAGATCTTAGAAAACTGCTGGGCGACTTGGAATCGGATCAGGTCGAACGGACTATTTCAACAGGCAATACTGACAAGTTCTGCGAAGTAATCTGCGCGTTCGCCAATGACATGCCAGCGAACAACTGTCCCGGTTATCTTGTCATTGGGGCGCGAGATGAGGACGGCGCGGTTGCAGGCGTGACTGTAACGGACGAACTGCTCCAGAGACTAGCGAGTTACGCCGACTCTGGCCAGATCGTTCCGCTGCCTTCGATTACAGTACAGAAGATGTCGTTAGCCGAAGGGGACTTGGCGGTAGTTGAGGTACGCCCGTCTGACATGCCGCCTCTCCGCTACCGCGGACGCGTGTGGATACGCCGTGGCACCCGCAGGGCAATCGCCAATGAGCAGGAAGAGCGGGTCCTTATGGAGAAGCGGACCCATCATGCGCGTTCATTCGACCTCAGACCTTGCAGGGGGTGTGGTTGGGATGATCTTGTGCTGGATCTTTTTCAACTCACCTATCGAAATGCCGCGGTGGCCCCAGAACTGATCAAGGAGAACAACCGCGATCTGCTTCTCCAGATGGCCTCCCTTGGTTTTTGGTGCCCACGGGAAGCATGTGCAACGAATGCCGGAGCTGTCCTTTTTGCGGAGGACCCGCTGGTGTGGTTCCCAGGCGCGGCCATCCAATACGTGCGCTACGAGGGCGACGCCCTGGATACGGAGCCGTTGGACGAAAGGCGTTTCGCAGGCGACTTGATCACCGTGCTGCGTGAACTTGATGGCTTCCTGAAAACGCTGTTCCCTTCACAGCCCGAGCCCGTTTCGCCGCTGAAGGAAAAGAACCGCACGCCCTATCCGATGCTTGCGCTCAGGGAACTGCTAATGAATGCGGTCATGCACCGTGACTATGAATCCAACGCGCCAATTCGATTTTATTGGTTCAGCGGCCACATCGAGGTACAGAACGCGGGAGGACTCTATGGGGCCGTGACACGCGAGACCTTCCCGAATCAGAATGATTATCGCAATCCCAAGATCGCCGAAGCTATGAAAACTCTCGGCTATGTCAACACATTTGGGCGAGGTATTGTCCGCGTCCAGCGATTACTCTTTGAGAATAGGAATCCGCCGGCGGAATTTGGGATCAATGAACCCGCATTGTTCCTGGCTACCATCAGAAAGGCGGCACCATGAGAACGATCACATTCTTCAACAATAAGGGCGGCGTCGGCAAGACTACGTTGGCCTATCACGTCGCCTGGATGTGCGCGGAACTTGGCCAAGGCGTGTTAGCCGTTGATCTGGACCCACAAGCAAATCTGACCACGATGTTTCTTGACGAACAGCACCTGGAGACTCTGTGGCCTGAGGAGGGGCTGAACCGGAGCATCCTCTCTTGCATCTTGCCCATCATTGACGGAGTTGGCGACATTGCCGATGCCACGCTGCAACAAATTCGCCCTGGAATTCATCTCCTACCCGGAGATCTTGGCCTCTCCCAATTCGAAGACAAACTCTCGGACAATTGGCCCCGTTGTCTGGATCGAGATAAAGGCGCGTTCCGGGTCATAACAGCATTTCACCGCATTATCCATCATGCGGCTGAAAGGGTCGGCGCTGATATCGTGCTCCTGGATGTGGGACCTAACCTTGGCGCGATCAACCGCGCGGCGCTCATTGCCTCCGACCACGTTGTGATGCCGCTTGCTCCGGGCCTGTTCTCCTTGCAGGGCTTGAGAAACCTGGGCCCAACGCTCCGCGCCTGGCGGGACAGTTGGCAAGAGCGTTTGAACAAGAAACCCCCCGACTTGGACATTCCCATGCCAGCGGGCATCATGAGACCGGCTGGCTATGTGGTTATGCAACACGTTGAGCGCAAGGACCGGCCGGTCAAAGCTTACTTGCGCTGGATTTCAAAGATACCAGGGGTCTATCAGGAATACGTCCTCGGGAAGGCTGTCTCCGTGTCGAATCCCGACACTGACTCAAACCGAATTGGGTTAATCAAGAACTACCAAAGCTTGATGCCGCTGGCTGAGGATGCGCGCAAACCTATCTTCAAGCTCACGCCCGCGGACGGAGCAATTGGCGCCCATGCCGCGGCCGTGTCAAAATGTTACGGCGACTTCAAAGATCTTACCGAGGAGATCATCCGTAGGACGGACGGCTGCTGACCCAGCCTAAATCCCCTCTCTGTTCCGCCTCAGCAGTTCCCCCGCATCGCACGGCCGTCTGACCGTGTAGCCCTTGAGCGGGACGAGGTAGGCGTGGACCGCGTCCAGGATGTCGCTCGGGAACGGGAAGAAGGCCTGCTCGATCTCATCCGGCGGCGTGATCCAGTTCCGCGCGCCGACGACTGCCGGCGGGGCGTCCAGTTCGTCAAAAGCGAATTGCACGATCTTGGCCGCCATCGTCTGCAAGGCGCTGCCGCGTTCGCAGGCGTCGGAGACCAGGACGATCTTCCGCGTCTTCTTCACCGACTCCAGCACCTTCGCGTAGTTGAAGGGCACGATCGAGCGCGCGTCAATGACCTCGCAGGAAAGGCCGTGCTTCTCCTCGATAGTCTTGGCGGCTTCGAGCGCGCGGTAGAGTACCGCGCCAATGGTCAGGATGGTCAAGTCCTTGCCAGGCTTCTTGACGTCAGGCTCACCGAAAGGCACTTCGTAGTACCCGGCGGGGACGCCCCCTTTGACGAACTCCTCAGGCTGATCGTAAATCCGCTGGCTTTCAAAGAAGATCACAGGATCGGTGCCCGTCAGCGCGGAGAACATCAGGCCCTTGGCGTCGTAGGGCGTGGCGGGGAAGACGATCTTCAAACCGGGTATGTGCGCGCACATCGAACACCAGTCCTGGCTGTGCTGCGCGCCGTACTTCGAGCCGACCGAGACGCGGACGACCACGGGCATCTTCAGCAGTCCGCCGGACATGGACTGCCACTTGGAGAGCTGGTTGAAAAGTTCGTCGCCCGCGCGGCCAATGAAGTCGCAGTACATGAGCTCCACCAGCGCGCGCCCGCCTTCGAGCGCGTAGCCGACCGCCGTCCCGACAATCGCGCCTTCGGAGATGGGCGTGTTGAAGAGGCGGTGGTAAGGCAGCGCCTCGGTCAGGCCGCGGTAGACGGCGAAAGCGCCGCCCCAGTCGCGGTTTTCCTCGCCGTAAGCGATGAGCGTGGGGTCGGTGTAGAAGCGGTCGAGGACCGCCTCGAAAATGGCGTCGCGGATGCCGACACACTTGCCTTTGGGCAGCTTGGCGCCTTTCTCATCAAAGGCTGAGCGGCTGCGCTGGGCGAGCTGCTTGACGCGCGGGTTCTCCTCCTTCGGGATCAGCACTTCGGGCGCGCTGTCGGCCAGCTTCTCCATCTTCTGGCCCGAGAACATCGTTCTTTCGAGCAGGCTGCCGGCAGT
>JBEKKG010000819.1:0-3856 GCA_050010835.1 Planctomycetota bacterium | reverse complement strand
CATGCAAGTCCTTAAAAGTCTGGGCAAACTGTTCCGAACTGGCGCGAACTGACGCCAGACTGGCCGGAACACGAACCAATCTGGCTGGAACACGAACCAATCTGGCCGGAACATAAACCATTCTGGCGAGAACTGGCGCTTTCTGACCGACGTTGTAATGGCGATGGTTGACAAGTAGCCAGTGACACCCCCGCAAATGCAGGGCGATCCTCTGGATCGCTTGGCGACCTGGCAACTTGCCCCACTGCGTTGTAGGGCGACTTGCCAAGTCGCCCCACTTCATTGTAGGGCGACTTGCCAAGTCGCCCCACACAGTGGGTAGACGTACCGCGGGCGTCCCGCCCGCCAGTGGCAGGCTGGCAGAGCGCGAGGACGAAGGCGGGCGGGACGCCCGCGGTACGCTCTGCTTCCCTTGGGTTGTCAAGGCACGAACCGCGAACGGTGCCGGCTCCCGACACCCGCTGCGGACGATGTTCCCGAACTGTGGTACTTGACCCATGTTGCCTTGTCCTACCTATATAATACGGATGCCGGCGCGAGGATTCGGTTTTGGAGAACGCTCTGAGAGGGCTATAGACTGCTTAACTCAAATCCCAGCAAGGAGATAACTTTTTTTATTTTTTCTCCGGATTTTTTCCAAGGCATGCTCCAAAGCCACAGGGAAATATCCTTTACTGTAAGATGCTGTAACCAAAGAATAGATGTACAGGTTTTAGGAATTGGAGACGACGGGACAGAGCCGGGTCTGTTTGCTGATGTCGCCATAAATGTGGCTCTGTCCCGGGGACTCCGTGGGGACCGGGGACTCCCGGGGACTCCGGCCCCGCCGTCGGAAGTGATGTTCCCACCATCAAAACGGGCCATGACTTCTCGCCGGTAAAGCGAGTGGAAAGGGAAGGTCTGTTGGTTACACTCTGTCATCGCAAGGCTGCCTCCTTGTTCTGTTGTCAACATGTTTTCGTCAAACACATTGTAACAGAACCGGCAGCCTTGCAGTCCTTCATTGGTGAGATATGCGGGCTGGCGCAGTTCAACCCGTCGCTGTGGACGTGACCAAGGCCAGGAAGGTCACGTTGCGCTTGCTGAACGGCGGCGACGGCTTCACCTGTGACCATGCAGTATGGGGCCTTGCCAGATTCATCGAGCTTGGGGAAGAGGATCCGTTGGAGTGAAGACGCTGAGAGCAGGCCGGGCAATGAGCAGGTCGGTGCTCCGCACAGCAGCCGGAGTGACCTTCCTCAGTGTGGCTGCCCACCTGGCCGTCTACGGCGCCGACACGGCAGAGGTTGAGATAAAGATCAGCCTGGATCCCGGGTTGGCAGACACTGACCATGCCGGTTGGGAGATGGGCGAGGCCGGCTGGCGGGATGCCGGGGAAGGTTCCGAATTCCGCTTTGTGCTCGCGCCCGGCAAGTACTATCTGACAGTCACGCTCTATGATTCGCGAGCCGAGCGACACAAGGAGGACAAGTTGGGGGTCACGTTCAACGGCTCGGATCTGGGCACCTTCCAGCGGGGCCAGGCGGAGGGGTGGTCGGGGTGGGACGTGGCCATTCCGGCTGAGGCTGTGGTGAAAACGGGCAAACAGGTTCTGCGCTTCGTTCGCACGGGCAAGCCGATTGCCGTGAAGGAAGTAGTTATCCGCAACCACCCGCCACCGCGCTTCAAACGCGCTGGCTGGAATGCCTACGCCACCCATTTCATGTATCCGCCGACCTTGTACACCACTGCCTTGGCGGACGCGGCGTCGTACCGCTGTGCGATCAGTGTTGGCGGCGTCGAGCACAGGGTGAAATCGGACACACCTGCTCTGAAGTTGACAGCTCTTTGGGACGCGCTGCCGTGGGGCCGCTGGCACACTGCCACACTACAGGCACTGGATGCCAAGGGCGAACCTATTGAGGCCGCCGTGACGAAGTTCTTCAAAACCGCGACATTCAGTGGCGAGTATCTCAAGGCGAAATGCAACTACGTCGAATCCGGCCGCCAATGCGCGGAGTATGTCCTGGGGACTCTAGCCAACTGGAAGGACGCTGATCAGCAGATAGGAACTTACCCGGACCTGTTCGGCGCCGCTTACATCCGTGTGCTGCTCACATACGCGGAACTTGACCCCCCAAGCGAGAAGGCCCGGTTGGCCGTGGCCATCGCGCAACGAATTGGCCGCAGGCTCATTGCAACCAGCACCGGCAAGGACTGCGTGTACGCATTCATGCCGCCGTCGCATGGTCCCGGCGTTTTGCAGGTCTCCCGCACCGCCATGGCCGGCATGGCCTATCTCGAACTTCTTGCGGCGACTAAGGACACGACGTTTCTAGACGCGGCCAACCGCATTGCGGATACACTGAAGGCCACACAACTCCCCGAGGGCCGCTGGTACTTCCGCGTGAATCCCGCCAGCGGCGAGGCTCTCGAAGACTACACCTCCGACCAGGCCGAAGCGATCTTCCTGCTTGATGGGCTGATCCGTAACCACGGCAGGAATGACCTTGCAGAGCCCTGCAAACGGGCCGTGAAATGGATGCTCGACAACCCGGTCAAGACCCATTACTGGCAGCAACAATGGGATGACGTCGGCCCGCTGGAACCGTACAGTAATCTGGAGTTCTACGATACAGTCTTCTTCGCCCTGTACCTGCTGGAGCATGCGACGCCGGAAAACGGGTACCGGCAGAGCGCCTGCGGCTTGTTCCGCTACATAGAGGACCAGTTCGTACTCTGGGAGAACTCCTGCGACCGCAGGTTCATCACACCCGGCGTCCTGGAGCAGTACCGGTGCTATGAGGTCATTGACTGGCATGCCGCGCATGTCATTCGCTTGTGCCAGGCGCTTCACAAGACGACCGGCAAACGCCTCTACCTGCAAAAAGCACAGGCCCTGGCAGACACCCTGACCGTCATCCAACATCCGGAAGGCTATTATCCCACGTGGATGCGGCGCGAACCGCCCCTGGATCCCAATGAACTGGGCCAGGTTGACTACAGCGGTCTGTTGCCCAACTGCATGTCTTACACTGCCGAGATAATGATGAAGTTTGGCCGATACCTGGCTCAGCTTGAGAAGCGGTAGGTGAAACCACAACCGAGGAAACGAAAGGAGCGCTCAGTCTTTGTCGCCATGTGACTTTTCCGCATCTCCGGTTAATAAGCAGCACACAGTTGTCTGAGAAGTCGTCCTTGAATCAGTTGTTCTTGGGGCGCGGACAAGCAAGTGGTTTAACTCAGTGCCATGGCCAAAGGCACGGTTAGGGGAGCCGCTGCGCAACTGGACCGTTGCCCTCGCCCCTTCCTACTTCTGAGCTCTCCCCGTCAACTGCCCCGTGCCCTTGGTGAGAACATAAGCCGCCTTGGCCTGGGCGTAGTAGGAGACGCCTCCGATGACGATGGCGGTCTGAATGTTGCGGTCAACCCCCTTCTTGCCCGTGACAAGGGTCTTGCCCGTGGCATCGCTCTTGACGATGCCTTCCGTGTCGAACCCCGCCGCGTCCAGGCTCTTGCCGGCCAGTGTGATTGCAAGCGTGGCCTGGTCTCCGGTTTTCGTCACTGGGTTCTTCTTGTCCAGGCGGGGCCACTTGAATTGCAGCTTCGTGATGGGCTTGGTGATGGGAGTGGCGCCACTGCCAGCGCTCGTCAACCCCATCACCTTCCCCTTTGGATCCACGGTGGCGCTGCCTGTCACATTACCTATGCCCACCGATACAGGCAGGCTTGCGTTCACTGTCAGCCCCGCGGGCAACTCAACCGTGCAGCTCAACGTCACGCTGTCCGGCTTGGAGCCGAAAGTGAACTTGCCCTTGAGCGTGAAGGAAGTGAGTCCCGTTTTGCTGCGCCCGTCCGTTGCCACCGGCGGCTGGCC
>JBEKKG010000818.1:0-3858 GCA_050010835.1 Planctomycetota bacterium | reverse complement strand
AAGCTGGCGCTGCGCACGGGCTATGCCGATGCCCCGGGCCGCTCCGCCGCAGAAGCCCTGAGCGCCGATTACCGGGGCTATGCCAGGCAGGTGCGGGAGATCTTCACGCGGGTGGTCGCATAGGACTGCAACGAACGAACAGCCACAGAGGACACAGAGAACAGCAGAACTTGGGCTTTTCGAAAATCCAAAATCTAGAATCCACAATCTCTTCTCTGTGTCCTCTGTGTCCTCTGCGGCTAATGGGTCCGACGCCGGCAATTGACAAACAGCCCCGAATAAAGTAGCGTCCCTTCTGCCACGCGAGGAGCTTCTGCTCGGTGGGCGGAGAGGGCCGGTAGCGCCAGATGTGTTTGGGGGGTCCGGCTCGGACGGCTGACTGAAAATGGGAAACGTGAAGATAGATACAGAGACCGTCGCCGGCAAAGGGGTG
The DNA here is from genome assembly GCA_050010835.1 of Planctomycetota bacterium. Classification (GTDB taxonomy): domain Bacteria; phylum Planctomycetota; class SZUA-567; order H5-PLA8; family H5-PLA8; genus JAPLOD01. Next base: position 3,425 of record JBEKKG010000818.1, on the reverse strand, counting down.
GTGATTCTGCACGTTCACGGCGCCCTCGACCGCGACACCGTCGAGGATTTCGCTGACACACTGCAAGATGTTTTTGACCAGGGAATCTTCAAGATCGTCGTGGACCTGGTTGAGGTGGAATACATCAGTTCCGCCGGGATTGGCGCGCTGGTCAGCGGCTTGATGAATGCGCAGCAGAACCACGGCGACATGGTGCTTATTCACCCCAAACCCAAGATATTGGAGTTGTTTGGCCTGATGGACATGTTCCATTTTGCCGCCGACAGCGCCGCCGCGACCGCGTTGTTCTGAAACTTGATTTCCGTGCGCCAGTGGAATATCCCTCGCCAGGGAGAAGACACGCGGTAGAGGGGGCTGGGATGGCTTATGCCGGAAGCTTGCCGCCAGAGGATTTGAGCGGCGAGCCGTTATTGCAGCAGGCGCTCAAGGGTGCCGGGGGTTGGAGGCGGCCCGAGTTGGGCGGCATCACCCTGCTCGCCAAGCTCGGCGAGGACTCCACCGGCACGCGCTACTTGGCCGTCCATCCCGCCCTCGCCTGCCAAGTGGCTGTCAAGGTCATGCCCTGCGTGGCTGCGCCGGCGCCTCGGGCCGGGCTGCTCCTGGACCACGCCACCGCCGCGCTGCGAGTCAAATCCTCACGGCTGGTCAAACTCTTCGAGTTCGCCAAGGAAGCGGGGGTGGATTTCTTTGTCACCGAGTATGTTCCCGGCAAGTCGGCCGAGAGCTACCTGAATGGGTTGCGTGCCCGCCTCAAGACGGGCTTGGACGAAGCCGCCGCACTGGATATTTGCATAGCCGCCGCCGAGGGCCTGGCAGTGGCGCACGCCATAGACGTCTTGCACTTGGACATCCGGCCGGCCAACCTGGCTATTCCCGCCGCGCCCAGCGGCGCGCTGCTCTTCGCCGAGACAAAACTGGATGGGCTCGGCCAGGCCTACAACGGCTTCGCCGGCCGCTTGCTGGCGGAGACAGCCGCGCAAACCGGCACGCCCGGCTTCATGTCGCCGGAGCAGGCCCAGGGCCCTGCCGGGCTTACCGCCGCCAGTGACGTGTTTTCCTTCGGCGCCACGCTCTACGCCCTGCTGGCGGGCCAAGCGCCTTTCGACGGCCCTGACCTCGAAGCCATTCTGTCCGCGACTGTGGCAAGCCGCACCGGCAGCCTGCGTACTTGGCGCCCGGATATTTCACGGGCGACCGCAAGGACTGTCGAGATCTGCCTGCAAAAGAACCCCGTCGAGCGGTTTGCAGATGCCTTACTCCTGCGCGACGCGCTCCTTATCTGCCGCGCGGCCATGGACGGCACGGTGAATGCGCAAGAGTCCGCCCTGCGGGAGGTTGAGGCCCTGGTTCAGCTTGCCGGGGAGCTCCAGGAAGAGGCCTTACCGCCCACCATCTTTCGAGCCCCGAGCCCAATCCCGCCGCCCAGCACCGCCGCGCCAGTGTCACCAGAGCAACCTTCCGCAGGCCAGGCGCAGGCCGAAGCCCCGCCAACCCTGCCGCCATGTGCCGCAGCGTCAGTATTACAAGAGCAACCTCCCGCAGCCCAAGCGCAGGCCGAAGCCCCGCCAACCCTGCCGCCAGGCACCGCTGCGCCAGTATCACAGGAACGACCTCCTGCAGGCTTGGCGCAGGCGGAGGCCCCTCCAGAAGCGCCGTTAGTGCCCACTATCTTTCAGCCCTCGCGCCGAACCCTGTCGGCGTTCGTCCGGCCCCAAGTTGCGTCTGCCAAACCGCCGCCGGACAAGCTTGCGCCGGCAACCCTGCCGCCAGGCACCACTGCGCCAGTGTCTCAGGAGCAACCTTCCGCAGGCCTGGCGCAAGCGGAGGCCCCTCCAGAGGAGCCGTTAGTACCCACCATCTTCCAGCCCTCGCCCCTCACCCCTCGCCCCTCGCTCCTCGCCCCGCCAGAGGAGCCGTTAGTGCCCACCATCTTCCAGCCCGCGCGCCCAATCCTGCCGCCCAGCGCCACTGCGCCAGCGTCACAGGAGCAACCTTCCGCAAACTTGGCACAGGCCAACGCCCTGCCAGGAGCCCGGTTAGTGCCAACTGCCTTTGAGCCCTTTGAGCCATCATGCCCAGGTCTGCGCACGTTCCTTGCCGCTGCCGCAATCCTGATGCTTGCCGGCATTGGCGTTGCCGCTTGGCAACTGGGCTGGCTGAGTAACTGGCGCAGGCCAACAACTACCCCGGCTGCGCTCGCTGCCCGGAAAGCGCCGCAGGCAGAGCATGAAAGCCTCGAGGCTGAAGCCCAAACAAAGACTGCGGAGCAGAAGAAGGAAGAAGCCGGCGGCGCCGCTGCGCAACCAGCCGGCGCCCAGCCAACCCAGCCGCTTCCTGCCGGCGCAGGGAAGCAGCTTGCGTTGGAGCTTGCCGCGGGGATTGGGATGGAGTTCGTGTTCGTGCCGGCCGGTGCATTCACGATGGGTACGGAGCGGGCCACGCTGGCCGGCCTGGCCAGGAAAGCCGGCGCGGACCGGACAGAATATCTCGATGAGACGCCGGCGCACCGGGTTGCCATGCCGCCGTTCTACATCGCCCAAAGCCCCGTTACCGTGGCGCAGTTCCGCGCGTTCGTGGCCGCCACGGGGTACAAGACTGCGGCGGAACAATCAGGCGTTGCGCGGACCCTGCGTGACGGCGCGTGGCGCCTCACCCCGGGCGCCTGCTGGAAGGAACCCGGCTTCCGGCAGGGCGATGGCCATCCCGTGGTGCTGGTAAGCGTTCCGGACTGCGAGGCCTTTGCAGCCTGGGCTGCCCGGACGACGGGCAAACCTTTGCGCCTGCCAACCGAAGCAGAATGGGAGTACGCAGCACGTGGACCGAACGGCCTTCTCTACCCTTGGGGCAATGCCTGGGACGGCCGTTTGGCCAATCACTCCGATGCGGCCTTGAAGCCGTTTGGCGAGGCGGGCCGGCAATGCTCCGAAGTTGACGATGGCTTCGCTTTCACTTCGCCTGTGGGCCAGTTCGGCAACCGAAGCTGGTGCGGGGCCGTGGACATGGCGGGGAACGTGTTGCAGTGGTGCTCCGACGTCTACGAGTCTTACCCCGAGTCCGCCAACGCCCCTGAACTTTTCCTGGATGCTGCCGCTGTGCCGTCAGACGCGCCCCGGGTGCTGCGCGGCGGTTCATACCTTTCGGGCCCCCTGGAGTGCCGCACTGCCGCGCGCCGCAGTTCCGCGCCCCAGGTGTCGGGTTGCGATATCGGCATGCGCCTGGCTTTTGGGACCGCAGAGGAGCGCCGATGAAACTTGCGGACGGTTCAGTCTCCGAGCCGCGCGCGTAAGCAAGCGGCAATGTCCGCTCCCTCACGGTCGCGGCTCGGACTGAACGTTTACGCAATTTGCAGAATAGGAGGAGGGACGCCATGCCTAAGATGATCTCCAAGAAAACCGGCCGGAACGCTCGCACGGGAGCGCGGCACG
>JBEKKG010000817.1:0-3861 GCA_050010835.1 Planctomycetota bacterium | reverse complement strand
CAATCTGGTGCTGGCCGCTCAGGCGGAGGGCGTGCAGGTGCTTGGTGTGCCTGTGCCGTGGGGCGAGAGCAACTCGGAGGCGGCGGTGGAGGCCCTGGCGGACGCCTCGAACGAGGTGCTGTTGCTGCCGGTTTTCCCCGGGCCGCGGCACGCCTTCTATGGCTGCGGCATGGGGCTGGGGATGAAATCGTGGGCCGGACTGCCACGCGAGGTCGCGGATCCGCAGGTGCCTTTGCGGGAGGCGTTCGAGGAAGTCCATGCGCGCGGCGGGCTGGTGGTTTACAAGGATCTCAACGGCGGCAAGAAGGTTGATATCCGCCACGATATTTTTTCCCTGTTCCCAGGCCTGGAGAGAACCGGTTTCTATCCTCAAGACAGCAGCGTGGCGCGGCTATACGCTGCCAACGAGTTGCCTTACGATACGGTCACCGGTCCGGCCTATGACGCCCTGGCGCTGGATGGCTCCGCCGCCGCGGAGCGGCTTTGGTTCAACCTGCTGAACCAGGGTTACACTATCAGTGTGATCGGGAGCGGTGGCGGCAGCCTGGAAGGCGGCCGGCTGCCCTACGGACAGACGTTTATCTCTGTGGCGGGGCCGCTTTCGCGCGGGAAGGTGCTCGAGGCCATCCGCCAGGGGTGCACCGCCGTGAGCTTCGGCCCGGCTGTGTTTTGCAGGATTCTGGAGCGCGACAAGGGGCCAGGCTCCGTGCTGCCCGCTGACGGGCGCAGGCTGACCCTGCAGATTCAGGCCTACTCCGGAATGTCCCCGGGACTGCAGCTTGGCAAGGTTGAGATCATCCGCAACGGCGAAGTGGTCCATGAGCAGGCCGCCAGTGAGGGGGAATCGCAGATCGAGAACCTGTGCTGGACCGTTGGCGAAACAGTCTCAGCCTGGTACGTGATTCGTGTCACGGAGCGCTGCAACACTCCCGCGTCCGGCTGCAAACCGGGGAGGGCGTGGACCAACGCGATCTACTTCAGAGGCGCGGGCTTCGCGCCGCTCGCGCCGGCCACCTCCCGCGTAACAGGAACTCTGCGCCGCGGGTTGACTCCAGTGGCCGGAACCGTTACCGCGGTTGTCCCTGGGCAAGCGGCGCACCAGGTTGCGGCCGACAAGAACGGCAGCTTCAGGATTGAGCTGCCGGCCTCCGGCAGCTTGGTCTTCGAGGCGCCGGGTTGCGAACCGCTGGGGCAACGAGTCTTCGCGCATCCCCGCGTGATGCGGGCCCTTGGAGCGTTGCAGGCCGAACGGGACGGGCTGCTGCGGGAAGAGCTGGCGGGGGCCAGCCTGTTCCCGGCATGGCGCTTGTTGCTGACAGATCTGGAATGGGACGTGGCTTTGCTGCCCAGCGCGGAGAAGCTTCTGGAGGAGCCCAAGGCAGAGCCGGGGAACAAGCGGGATTGACGGGTAGCGTAGCTTCCTTGACAGAATAGGGACAAGACGGTAAATAGATACCAAGGAGGGGCTGTGTAAGATGAGCAAGATTCAGCGAGCCCAGTGGCTTCATGCCGCGGGAATTGGGACGCTCTTCGCCTGCCTCGGGTTCTCTTTGGCCTTGGCCACGGCCGGGAGCCGCGGACTAAGCGCCGCCGCCGCGCGGGCGCTCTTGGCCAATGGCAGCAGGCCGGGACGGCCGGGACCGCAAATTGTCACTGAGCCCAACCTGGGCGTGATTGCCACTGAACCCAGCCTGGGCGTGGTGGGCGACATGGGCGTGGTGGTTGCCGGCACGCAATTCACCAGGGAGATTATCGCGCGCTACGGTTTCAAGCCCCACCGTTTCTTCTTTGGGTCCCAGCCGCTTGCCGGGGCGACACTCTCCGAAGGCGGCCTTTTGAGCGGCGCCCTCGGCCAAACCACGGCCACTTCTACCAGTGCGGCGACTGGCCCGCAAACATTCGACGTCCAGGTGCAGGACCAGGTCGCGGGCGAGCTTTCACTCTACGACCACAAATTTTTCAGCATTGCCACAGCAGGGCCGCAGTATTCGCCGGGCCTCGATCTAATGTTTGTAAACGGCCCGGTCCTGCCGGACGCCGTGGCCGATGAGCCATATTCGTTTACGCTGCACGCCAACGGCGGCCAGGCCCCTTATGTTTTCCAGTTCCTTGAGGACGCAGATTTCCTGGCTCTTCCCGTTGGGCTTTCGCTGAACGTGGACCAAGGTATCATAACGGGGAAACCTGTCGCGCCCACCCCACCAGGCCAGACTGCGGACTTCACCATCACTTTGAGCGATGCCGCGCACACGGTCATCATGCAGAAGTTCCACCTGACGGTGCTGCCTGGCACCATCAACACCGAGTTTGTCGCCACCGCCGGCAGTTTTGTGCTGAGGTTCGGGCAAGAGGGCAGCCAGGATTCTCTCAGGCTAAGTCTATTGTTGAATAAGACCGACCTGGCGACGGCAAATGTGAGGCACGTAAGTGACTTGGCAGGCATGCCTTTCTTCATTGACTTCGGCGGCGCGACTCTGCCGCCTCCAGCGGCGATTTCCAGCACTGGCCAAACAATGATCGCAACCACAGCCCCTAACACCTACGACAACACGTTCGACAAGAGCGGCAAGTTCTACTATCCCCGTGCGTCCATCGGCTTTATGGAACAGAAGGGAAAGAAGCTGAAATATGGCGTGAGCCTTAACCCGAGCAGCGGGGTCTTAACTGTCAGTTTCGATAACATTGACCTGATCAAAGCACTGGGGGCCAACTTCGCAGCCTTCGATACTCCGCGGGGACCCGGCGACAGCCGCCCTGGACCCGTCATCCCTGTCAGAATCCGCATCGGGGCACCCGCGGCCCCGCAGGGCAGCACACTGACAGTCACAAACACACCCACAGGCGGTATAATTAACATAAACACTCCGGCCACTGGGTCCACCGTCAACTTCGATAAGACCGACGTAGTTAAGTTCCTGTACGCGCGGAATGCCCAAGCTGTGGGCAAGGGCACAGCGCGTGCCAGCGACAGGCTGGCTCCCGCCGGCCTTTTCCTGGTGACGAAGGTGCAAGGCAAGGAATTGAAAGTGGCCGCCAACCGCGACATCTTGTACCTGCGCGTCTCAGGTTTGCTGCGCCAAGTGGGTGGCCAGACCCTCGAGATCAAGGGCACCGACACGGTCAGTGTGCTCCTGGGCATGGTTAATATCGGCTCCTTTAACGGCACCGATCTCATACAAAGCGGCCAGGGACAGCTTACCTTTACCAATGCCAACCAGGGCGCTGTGGCGCAGTTGCTCAACTTCAACATTGACAACCAGAAAGGCACGTTTTACTTCGACACACACGGCCTTGCGGATAGCTATGGACTGGATCCGGGCTCGCTCTTTCAGGTGGATTTCCTGAAAGCCGGCGAACCATACGTGATGCCGGTTACACTGACCGTCACGAGGCCGGGCCAGAACGATCCAGTCTTCGACGGCCAGTCGCCCGTTACGATCTTCCGCAAAGGCAACACCATCCAGAACAAGTGAGGCCTGAGACTTGAGGCTTGGGATTCACATTGAGGAGGCGAAGCCTCAGGCCTGTCTACAGCTTGCGCATCACTTGCATCACGCGCTCGGCGACCTGCAACGCGCGCAGGCCTTCCACGCCGTCCACGAGCGGTCTGCGCTTCTCGCTGACGCAGCTCGCAAAATCCAGCAGCTCCGCCTCCAGCGCCGGCGTCCTGTCCCCTTTGAGAACCACCCGCTTGACGAGCTTGTCCAACTGAAAGGTCAGTGCCGCGGCGCCCAGTGAGGCCAGGCTTATCGTGGCAGGGTCTATCTCGCCGCGCTTCAGCGCCTCTGACTTTTCGATGAACACGCCCTCGTTTTCGAGCAGGTTCAGCGACAGGTAGCCCTGCTCCTGGAAGATGCGCCA
>JBEKKG010000816.1:0-6924 GCA_050010835.1 Planctomycetota bacterium | reverse complement strand
GATCTCTCGGTGCAGTTCCACTGGGGCCACGATCACGACTTCGGCGACTTCGCGCTCCAGGGGCGCATGGCCGACAGGCACATCTATCTGCTGGCCGCCTTCAGCGACCGCTTCGGCGCGCTGCCGCGCAGCCTGGCGGGCCGGCGCGTGCTCGACGTGGGCTGCTGGACCGGCGGCACCAGCCTGCTGCTGTGCGCGCTCGGCGCCGAAGTTGTCGCCATCGAGGAGGTGAAGAAGTACTGCGACTGCCTGGCGTACCTCAAGCAGGCCTTCGGCCTGCAGACGCTGGAGGTACGGAACCTTTCGCTGTACGAATGCGTTACGCCGGAGTTCCAGGACGCATTCGATTTCATCCTGTTCGCCGGAGTGCTGTACCACATCAGCGACCCCGTGCTGGCCCTGCGCATCTCGTTCAATGCGCTGAAAAACGGAGGGACCTGCCTGCTGGAGACGATGGCGGCGCGGTCCAGGCGCAAGATTCTTGAATACTGGGGTCCGGGCGTCTTCAAGACCACGCCGCAAGGTGGCGTGAGCGGCGGGTGGAACTGGTACGTGCCCTCGGCGCCGGCGTTGGCGCAAATGCTGGCCGATGTGGGCTATGAGGAGATCGCCGTGCAGAGGCGCGCCGACCGCGCTTACGCGGTGGCGAAGCGGCGGCGGCACAGGGACATCATGCGGGGGGGGCTGTCGGTGAGGAATATCCGTTGATAGTGCGCAAACAATCTTCTCACCGCGGCGCATCCCGCAGGAACATGCGCACCGGGATCTCCGACAAGTCCAGAATCTCCCGCAGCCGCGCCGAAAGAAAACGCCTGTATTTCTTGTCAATCGAGTCCGCGTGGCGGCAGTGGATGACGAAGGTCGGCGGGCGGACGGCAACCTGGACGCCATAGAGCAGGCGCGGCTTGTGGTTCTTCACCGCGGGCGGCTCATGCTCGTGCTCTGCTCTTTCCAGCGCCTTGTTCAACACGGGCGTCGGCACTTGCGTGCTGGCCATATTGTAGAGCTCCAGCGCAACGTCGAGGGTTTGCCAGCAGCGGGTGCCGGTGCGGGCGCTGCTGAAGGCCACGGGGGCGTGCCGAAGCGTGGGCAGGCGTTTCTCCAGATACTGCACGTAGTCCCCAGTGCGCCCACCCTTGTTCTCGTCCCACTTGTTCACGACGATCAGGCAGGGCTTAAATTCTTCCAGGATCAGGTCCGCCGTCTTGCGGTCCGTGGTGCTGACGCCGTCGCGCGCGGCGAGCATGAGGAGCACCACGTCGCAACGGCGGATAGCGCGTTCCGTGCGCACCTGCCCGAAGAACTCAACCGGCCCCTCCGGCTCTTTCATGCGGCGAAAACCCGCGGTGTCCACGAGGCAGAAGCGGCGGCTGTCTTTCTCGATGAGAATGTCCACGGAATCGCGCGTCGTGCCCGGCGTGGGCGAGACAATGGTCCGCTCCTCGCGCGCCAGGGCATTGCAGAAGGTGCTTTTGCCCACATTGCGCCGGCCCACCACGGCCAGGCGCGGCAGGTCCCCCCAAGCCGCGACATCCGCCAGCGCGGAGGATTCCGCGGGGGCGGGCAAGTGCGCGGCAATGGCTTCCTCCAGAGTGTCCAGCCCCAGACGGTGGGCTGCGGAAGTGGCCACCACCGGCTCGAGGCCCAGCGCAGAGAACTCGGCCACGGTCAACTGGGCGGCCTTGCCCTCGCTCTTGTTGGCAGCCACGAGAACCGGGCAATCCAGCTCGCGCAGGCGCGCGGCGACCTGGCGGTCCAAAGAAGTCAGGCCGTCCTGCGCGTCCACAACCAGCACCAGCACGGTGGCGGCGTGGATGGCCTTCTGAATCTGCGTTTCAATCTCCGCGGACAGGTCCTGCTTGTCCACCACGCCGATGCCGCCGGTATCGAGCAGATCGCAGGGCTTGCCGCACAGGACCACCGGGTGCAGAATGCGGTCGCGCGTGGTGCCGGCACGGGCGTCGGTGATGGCAATCTCGTGCTTGAGCAGCGCATTGAACAGACTGGACTTGCCGACGTTGGGCCGGCCCACCAGGGCCACGGTGGGATAGCAACTCGGTACGGCACCCGGCTTGTGGCTGTCGTCGGCCTGCATTTCAGAACTCGAAATCCGAAATTCGAAAGAAAAGGAAAAGAAAGAAAAGGCAAATGCTTAATGCCTAAAGCCTACAGGTTCTCCATCTTCTCCACAATGCGGCGCTTTTCCTGGAGAATCCACCAGATCTTCGCATAGCCGTTGGTCTTGGCCTCCTTGAATTTTTTGAGGATCTCCGGGTCCGGGTTGCCGCCCTCCGAACGCGGGTAGTACTTTTCAGGAGGCGAATCGTTGCGGGTCCGGACCTCGATCCAGTCATCGCCCCTGGCTGTCACTACTCCGGTCACGGTGTTCTGCTTCGCACTGGCCTCTGCTTTAGGCTTTTCGGACTTCTCGCTTGCGGCGGGCTGCTTGGGCTTTTCAGCTTCGGCAACCGCCTTCTCGCCTGGGGCGGGCTTCTTGGTTTTTTCAGCTTCGGCAACCGGCTTCTCGCCTTCTGGGGGCTTCTTCTTCTCACCCTCGCCCTCGGCATGAGGTTTTTCCGGGGCCGCGGCCGCCTCAACCTTCTTCTCGGGCGGGGCCAGCGTCTCCACGGTGACGATCCGCGGGGGTGGCTCTTCCGCAGTCTTGCACACCAGTTTCACCTTGCTGCCCACGACCAGGCCCTTGATTTTCGCGAGCATTTCCTTGTCGAAACCGCCGCCGTCTTTGGGCAAGCCACCCTTCCAAACAGGCAGATAGAGCGCGGATTCTTCCTCCGCTTCAGTCTTCACCCCAATCCAGGTCTCGCCCTTGGAGGCCAGAATGCCCGTCACCGTCGTGCCCGCAGTGTCCTCACCAGCCTGCAAGGCCATGCCGGCGCCGCCCATGAGCACCAGGCCCAGCCCGACCCTTGCAATCATCCATTTGCCCGCCATGGCTGATCCTCCCTGTCCCGCCTGCCTTCAGGCCCTTCATTGTAATACACCGCTGGATGAGGTCGAGCGCAAACACCAGCCCCAGAACTCCCGGGGTGCATGTCCAGCAAATGTACCGCGGGCGTCCCGCCCGCCCGTGGCAGGCCGGCAGGGCGCGAGGACGAAGGCGGGCGGGACGCCCGCGGTACGCTCTGGGCCACGCATTTACTGACATGCACCCGAACTCCCGCTCTCCGTCCTGCGGTTGGAGGGCGTGTGGACATAAGAGGTCACTTCCCGCGCGGATGTGCGGAGTCCCACTCCAATTGCAGCGTCAGCGTCGTGGCGTCGCAGACTTCCGGCGAGCCGTAATACTGGACGGGGCCGGGGAAAGCGTACGCATCCTCGCGGGCCCAGGTGTCGCGTTGCGCGGCAAAGGTCTTGAAGGGCCTGCCGTGCAGGTCCACCAGCGACTTGCGGACGACGGGCTTGGCACGGCCGCCGCGCATTTCCAGGTTCATCAGGGCCGTGATCGGCGTGCCGCCAGCGATCCATTGTTCCGCGGGTTGGGCCAGGTTGCGCACGTGGGCGGTGTAGCTCGTCAGCCCGGCCCGGATCAACTGTCCGGCCGTGCAGCCCAGTGTGTAGCCGTAATCGGCGTCGAAATTCGAGGGCGCGCCACAGCGGCCCTCGTACCCCAGGAAATGCGAAAGCGGGTTGAAGAGGTCGCTGATCTTCTTGTCCGGATGCAGGTCTCCGATCTTTTCCGAAACCAGGTCAATCAGCAGGCGCTCGGTCTCCACTTGGGAGAGCGGGATATTGCCATGGCTGTCCGGCTTGAGCAGCACTTCCTGGATGGCGGTGGGCAATTGCCCGTAGACGCGGGCGCTGTGGTCGGTCAGCCGCTTGCTCAGATAGTGCACGCGCTCCTCATGGCTGTGCAGGCTGGCCAGGTGCAGCATGCCCGCGTGCTCGTCCTCCCCAAGGATTCTGCCCAGTTCATGGATCAAGCCCCTGATCTCGGGGATAAACTCCGGCAGGCCTTCCGGTACCAGGGCGATGCCGTACTTCTTGCCGGCATGGTCGCGCTTGAGGATCGTGTCCACAAGCCGGTCCACGATGGCGCTGAGCGTCAGTTCCTGGGCCTGGACCTCCTCGGAGATCAGGGCCACGTTGGGATGCGTTTGCAGCGCGCATTCAAGCGTGATGTGGCTGGCCGCGCGTCCCATCAGCCGGATGAAGTGCCAGTACTTCACTGAAGACTGGGCGTCGCGGCAGATGTTCCCGATGAGTTCCGCGTACGTCTTGCAGGCGCTGTCGAAGCCAAAGGAAGTCTCGATTTCCCGGTTCTTCATGTCCCCGTCAATCGTCTTGGGCACACCGATGACCCGGGTCTTCAGGCGCTTGGCCATCAGGTGCTCGGCCAACACCGCGGCATTGGTGTTGGAATCGTCGCCTCCGACAATGACCAGGCCATCCAGGCCTTTCACGGTTTCCTCGCAGCCGGCCAGGTCCGCCGGCTTCTCGATCTTGTCGCGGCCGCTCATCAACATATTGAAGCCCCCCGTGTTGCGGTGCGGGGCGATGAAGTCCGCGGTCAACTCCCTGAACTTGTTGTCAATTATGCCCTTGGGGCCTTTCAGGAAGCCGATCAACGTGCTGTCCTTGTTAGCGGCCTTCAAGACGTCAAACAGCCCGGCGATAACGTTATGGCCTCCGGGCGCAGGGCCGCCGGAGAGCACTACGCCAACCTTCAGCGGCGCGGTGCTCAACCCGCTTTTGCCCGCCGCCAGCGTCACTACCGGCTGGCCGAAGGTCCTGGGGAAGAGTTCCCGCAGTTTTGCCTGGTCCGTGTAGGGCAGCGCCGGCTCGCCCTGTTCGATCCTGACGTTCGGCTGGCGCAAGGCCGGCGGCAGCTTGGGGCGATAGACCATCCGCGCATTCTGCAAGGCCGAGAATTGAGGCAGGTTATCCATCTGTGTTCAGTCCCTAATCCACATTGTTCACCGCAGAGACGCAGAGAACAACAGGGAGAATAGGCAGAATGATTCTCGAAATTCTTTCTTCACTCTGCGTCCTCTGCGTCTTTGCGGTGAACAGTCCAGGCTAAGCCTCAATCTTCTGGATGCGCAGCACCGTGTACTTGCTGCGGTGCCCCTTGCGGCGGCCCAGCGAATTGCTCCAGACGCGGTGGTGCGCAATGGTCTTCGGCCCCAGGATCTGGTCTTCGACCACGGCCGTAACGCGCGCGCCGGGCACATGCGGCGTGCCGATCTTCACTGCCCCGCCGTCCTGACCTACCAGCAACACCTGTTCCAACGTCACCGTCGCGCCCTTATCCGCGCCCAGGGAATCCACCTGCACCAACTCCCCTTCGCGCACTTTATACTGGCGGCCACGGTCGTTAAGGATTGCGTACATAGTCGTCCACCTCGCTCACTTTCTTCAGGATCCACTCGCCGCCTTCCCTGGCGGTCGAGACCTGCATCTGGCTCAAGGACACACCTGGGTCTCCGCAGACCTCGATCGTCACTCCATGAGCTTCTTCCAGCCGGACCAGATCCCGGCGGAAGCCGTTAAGAATGGCAAAAGCCACGGTGGAATTCAAGAGCACCTTCACGCGCCGCACGAGGCTGTCGCGCAACTGGCTCCGCACCTCCCGCAACATCTCCAGTCCCATGGATTCCGGCGACTTGATGTGTCCGGCGCCCGAACAGTGCGGGCAGCGGTCGAAGAGGGTCTTGCGCAGGCTGTGCCGCACCCGCTGGCGCGTCATCTCCACGATACCCAGCGCGCTGATCGGCAGGACGTTGATGCGGGCTTTGTCCCGCGCCAGGTGGGCCTTCAGTTCCCGCTCGACCCGCCGCCGGTGCTCATGGATCTCCATGTCAATGAAGTCAATCATCACCAGGCCGCCGATGTCGCGCAGCCGCAGTTGCCGTGCGACCTCGCGCGCGGCTTCCAGATTGGTTTGCAGGATGGTCTCGTCCTGGCTGCGCTTCTCGCGGAAGCGCCCGGTGTTCACGTCAATGGCCACCAGCGCCTCGGTCTGTTCGATCACGATCGAGCCGCCGTTGCGCAGAGTGACTTTGCGGTTGAAGAGCCGCTGGAGTTGCTGCTCGACGCCGTACTTGTGGAAGAGCGGTTCCTTCTCGGTATGCAGCTTCAGTTTCTGCGCGGTCACGGGCGAAGTTTCGCGCAGGAACTCCCGCGCGCGCTCCAAGACCGCCGGGTCGTCTATGACTATCTCGGCCACGTCGTCCGTGATGATGTCCCGGAAAACGCGGGTCACCACGTCGCCTTCCTGGTAAATCTGGACCGGCGCCCTGGCCGTCTGCGCCTTCTTCTTCAGGTTCTCCCACAGGCGGGTGAGGTAGTCCAGGTCCCGCTGCAACTCGTCCTTCGAATGCCCCATGCCGGCCGTGCGCACAATGACGCCCATGTCGGCCGGCGGGAGCAACTGGGCCAACACGCCCTTCAGGGCGCGGCGCTGGTCCTCACTCTCAATTCTTTTGGAGACGCCCAGCCGCTGGACCGCGGGCATCAGCACCAGATACCGGCCGGGGAGGCTGAGATACGTCGTCAGCGCCGGGCCTTTCTGTCCGATGCCTTCTTTGGCGACCTGCACCAGCACTTCCTGGCCTTCGCGCAGCATCTCCTGGATGGTATAGCGCCGTTCATAGGGCCTCTCCCGCCCGCTGCGCCCGCCCGGCCTGTGGGGATGCGGCGCCGCCGCGGCCGCAGGGGCCAAAACCGGAGCGCCTTGGTGAGCCGTCTCGGCATCAGGCGCCGCGCTTGTTTCCACAGCAGGAACGGCGCCAGCTTCGACATCCAGCGCAACGCCGGCCTCCTCATCAGGGACGATGATTGTCTCCTCTGTGACCTCTGTCTCCTCTACAACCTCCGTCTCCTCTCCTATCTCCGTTTCCCCCGCGACCTCCGTCTCCTCTCCAACCTCCGTTTCCTCTCCGACCTCCGTCTCCTCTCCAACCT
>JBEKKG010000815.1:0-3869 GCA_050010835.1 Planctomycetota bacterium | reverse complement strand
ATGCAACACGCTCCAGTGTGTCACTGGATAACGTAAGATTCTTGTCGCAATGGATTTTTAGTGCATCGAGCAGATGCAACTGGTGGTTGTCTCTTCGCACGCACAGATAGCGCCCTGTCATCATGGAGTTAGTGCATCGAACAGATACAGATCGGCATAAAAGTGCTCAAGATTGAAGCAACCGATTTTTGTGGGCACAATTTTGGTTACATTGCTGGAGTGTGCCAGTAAGTAGTTCCAAATTCAGTGTGTAGGAATCCCGGCACTGAATAAACATCTGGCACACAGTGCGCTATGTGTTCTACACTTGCTTTGAGGCTTTCGCCCGCTCCTCGACCTCTTTGGCGGACAAGGCCCTGGGAAAGATACGCACGTCACTCAACTGACCGTGAAAGTATCTGTCGGACAAATACCCCTGGCCCAACTTAAAATTCTGATTGGGGTTAGGAGCAAACGGTCCCTTGACCTGGCCTCTGGCTTTCTCGATCCCGTCCACGTAGATGAGCGCGTGCTCCCCATCGCAAACGACGGCCAGGGACTGCCATTGATCAGCCTGGAGTTGAACGGAGCCTGCGCCCTGCCACTCCTTGCCGTTGCCGCAGCCAAAGCCGAAGACATTGGTCTTGGTGAGGTCCTGTTGAATGACCAGGCCGCGGCGCGGCTCGCCGTGGTTGCCCAGGATGTCCGCATACTCTTCTTGGGTGGCCGCGGGCTTGACCCAAAGCGCTATCGAGAACGGCAGCGCCAGGTCCGGAAAACAGGTGTCGCTTTCCACGAATGCGCCGTTGCCGCCGAAGCTCAGTGCTTTCTCCGCCCACGCCGGCGGGCCGTTCGCGCCCAACAGTCTCCCATGATGCTCATTGCCTGAACAGTCATAAGCCCAATCGCCCTGGCCTTCGTCCAATTTCCAATGGGCCAGCAGGCCGGAGCAACGAAACATCAGGCGCGAGCCTGGCGCCAGCGTGTTGGCTTTCCACGCGCGGTCCTTAACGTTGGCCACCGTGAGCGTGTAGTCAACGCCCTCAGAAAGAGGCGAGGTCGTCAGGGTGACTCTGCGCAGGTCCGGCCCGAGCGCGGCGGCAAGAACTTTAGCTCCCTGGTCCAGCGCATAGTTCGCGGCGGTCTCGGCGCCGGCCTGCTCAACGGGCTTGCTGAAGACCACCACGACTTTTTCCTTCTTCCCCGACATGGCCGCGGCCAGCGCGGGGGCGGTTGTGTCCGCCGGAGTTACCGTGATCCTGGCGCTGGCGGTGTGAGCGGCGCCCTGCCGGTCCTTCACTGTCAAAGCCACAGTGTAGGTCCCAGGCGTCTTGTAGGCATGTTCGGCTGCCGGGCCGCTGGCCGTCGTGCCGTCGCCAAGGTCCCAACTGTAGCCGGCGATTTCACCGCCTGGAGCACAAGAGTCCGCGCCGCTGAGGGCGACCGGCTGGTCCACCTCGCAGGTCTCCACGCTGGCCGAGAGCACGGCTGCCAAGGCGTTGATACGCTTGTACGTGAGCAGCGCGGCCTGGCGGCGGTTGGGAAGTTTCACCACCAGACCCTTCTCCATCAAGGTGCGGCCGGCGGCTCTCGTGGTGGCCTGCGTACCGCCGGCGTCCCGCCGGCCTTCGTTTGGGGCGTCGGCGTCCCGCCGGCCTTCGTTCTCCAGGTCAAGGTCCGTGAATTCGTATGCCGCGGCCGGGTCCAAACCACGCAGCTTGAGGGACGCGGACGCCTCCTGGTTCTGCGTGCGGCGGAAGGCCTGGATCATTCCGGCTTCCGTTCCAGGCTGGTTGAACTGCCAGGCGATCCAGGCGCTTTCGGAGAGGCTGTACGGCGTCAGCGGGTAGTAATCGCCATAGAAGAAGCCGGCAACCTTCTTCCAGTCCTCGATGCGGCGGCGGAAAGCCGCCCAGTCCACTTTGGCCGCGCCGGCCGGGTAGCCGATGCCGAAAGCCGGAGTGAGGTGGCTGCGGACAGCATAGACGTCGTCGTAGAAAATGCCGGTGCCGTAGTAGGGGACCCAGAAGGACAGGCCGTAGGTGTGGCCTTGGTTGCCGACGAGCATCTGCCCGTCGCTGGGGTTCTGGGGCGCCTGGTAATCGCTGCGCAACAGCGGCACGGCGCGGCGCAGCGTTTCCAGGTCGTTGCGGCGCCCGCCGGAAGCGCAACTGTCAATCAACATGCCGGGGTGCCGCCGCAGCAGTTCGTCCCAGTAAGCCAGGTAGCCCTCGACGTGGCGGATTTCAGTGATCCCCTGGCGGTCTTGAGCGTCGCCGGAGCGCCAGCACGAGAGCGGATCCATGTTGAAGTCCTGGCGATAGAGATCAATGCCCTGCTCAGTCAGGAACTTGTCAATGTGCGCGGTCAGCCATTCGCGGGCCTCCGGGTTGCCCAGGTTCAGCAATTGTCCTTTGAGCAGCCATTCCGGGTGGGTCTTGTGCAGCCAGGTTCCCGCGTGGACCCGCTCCGGCTCAAACCACAGGACCAGCTTCATGTCCTTGGAATGCGCGTAATCCGAGACGGCCCGGATGCCCTTGGGGAAGCGCTGGGGGTCTGGCTCCCAAGTCCCGGTCTCAGGCCAGTCCCGGCAGGGATACCAGCCGGCGTCCATCCACCAGTAGTCCAGCTTGACGCCGCCTTTCAGGTATTCATTGATGTATCCTATCTCGCTGGTCTCGGACTGATGCAAGCCCATGCAGGCGGAAGTGAACGGCGGGGGCAGCTTCCCGCCGGGGCGCGGGAGGTTGTGAGCGATCATCCAGCGCCGCCAGATGTTCTGCGAGCGAATCCAGTCGCCCTTCCAGAATTGCAGAACCACGAGCGGCGAGCGCACTTCCTCGCCCGGGAGCAGCTTGAAGTGTGTCAACTCTTGGCCGCCGGAGACGCGCAGGCCGGCCGTTTCGTCCCGCTCAAAGCGCGCCGCCCATTGGCCGGGCCAGCCCAGCACCGCAATCACGCCGCCGCCGTCATATTCGAGATTGTAGTACGGATACGCGCCATTGGTCGCCCGGCCGCCGGCCGGGGCAAAGGCCTGCTTGGACTTCGGCTCCAGGCGGGTCTGGTGCGGTTCGTAGCTCCTGGCCGAGCAATTGTCTCCGGTGTGGTGGTGCAGGACGAACTCGTCACCGAGTTTGCGGCTGAGTTTAACATCCAGCGCCTGGATGTTTTCGAGGATGGGGCTTTCCTTTGCGCCGGCGTTCTTGAAATAGAGCGTCCATTCCACAGTGGGAAAATCATGGTACTCCACTGCCCGGCAGCGCACCGCCAGACCGGATTGGGGATCAGTCCAGGTCAGCGTGTGCTCCGTTCGCTGCTCATCGAGTTTGCTGTCCTTGGCCTTCTTCTCCCACGCAGGCAGCAGGGCCGCGGACGGCTGTCCGCCATAGGTGAAGGAAAACGGCAGAGTTCCGCCTGGCTGAGCCAACAGGTTCTGCCTGACCCATTCGTCCTTCTGCGCCAGTTCCTCGGGACCGGGCGTGAAGGCTTCCCCTGCAATGGCCGAAAGTGCGCTCATCAGCATGGCTCCTGTAATGAGACCCTTCATCCCTGCTTGCCTCCTTCGTTGTTCGATTTGCTACAGTTCGCGCCGGATTGCTTCCGCGGTGTCGCGGATGCAGTCGTCGAGCGTATGCCGCGGCGCATAGCCGATCAGCCGTTGGGCCTTTTCGATGCAGGGTACGCGCCGCACCATGTCCTCGAAGCCGGAGACGTAGGCCTTGTCGTAGGGGATGAACTGGATCGGCGAGGTGCTTTTCAGGACCTGCTTTACGCGCTCGGCGAGTTGGGCGATGGTCACTTCCTCAGTGGAACCGATATTGACCACCTGGCCCCGCGCCTCGGGGGTGCGCATCAGCTTGCTCAGCGCCACTACTACGTCGCTGACGTGG
>JBEKKG010000814.1:0-3877 GCA_050010835.1 Planctomycetota bacterium | reverse complement strand
GTAAATGTACCGCGGGCGTCCCGCCCGCTCGTGGCAGGCTGGCAGAATCCGAGGGCAAAGGCGGGCGGGACGCCCGCGGTACGCTCTGCCTCGTGCATTTACTGACATGCACCCCCGGCCAGCCGCCAGTAGGATTTGCACTTGCTGGCCTCCGGGAAAGTGGACAATCCCATGCAGATCTTGAGCTTGAGCTTGGCGGGGCACCTGCGTGCGCCGGCCAGGGCTGTCCGGCGATCTGCAACGAAGGAGGCGGCACGTGCGACAGACTGCGAACGCTCTGGTTCTCGCTGTGCTCATTGCCGGGACGGGTCTGGCAGCCGCCGAGGCGCCTGTGGCGGCCACACAGTACCCGCGCACCCTCCCGCTCAGGGACGCTGGCTTCGAGGCGTTCCAAAAGCTGGCGGCGGGGGACTTCGGCGCGTGGAAGTTCCAGGGCGCGGCCGGGGACCCGGCCCCCGAAGCCGCGGCCACCGGGCTGCAGGGCGCGGGCCTCAAGGGCGGATACATAAGCCAGACCGTGGACTTGCTGCCCGGCGACGCCGGCCGGTACGTCACGCTGTCCTGCCTGATGGCGGGGACAGGCACGGCCCACGTATACGCCGCGACACTGGACAAGGCGGGGCAGCCGGCCAAATTGGGCGAGGCCAGGTTCCGCCTCTGTGAGGAGTGCCAGCCGTGCACGTTCGTCACACCCCCGCTCCCGGCTGGGGCCGGCGCGCTGAGTTTGTACGTCGGCTTTGAGCCGAAGAAGGCCGGCCAGGCCACCATCACCAAGGCCGCCGCGACGGTCGAGGGCGCGCGTATGTTGCCGCTCAAGAACGCCGGCTTTGAAGAATCGGAGCCTGGCAAGGGCGCTGGTCTTCCTCCCGGCTGGAAACTCCCGCCGGACAAGAAGGCAGCTCCGAACAGCCTCCCAGAGGTCGTCAGCGCTGCTCACGAGGGCAAGTGCGCGCTGCGGCTGCAAGGCGCCTTTCTCTCGCAGGAGATCGAGATCGCGCCGGGCGACGCCGGCAAACCGGTGACGCTGTCGTGCTGGGCCAAGGGCGCAGGCGCCGGCACGCTCCAGTTCTTCTTCGGTGCGGCCGAGGGCGAAGGCGCAACTCGCACCAGCACGGGCGGCGACCAGAAAGCGCGCGAAGCGGCTTTCGCCCTCACGGGCCAGTACCTGCCTTACACCTTCACGTGGGCGAAAATCCCCGAGCGCACGCGGTACCTGACGGTGAACTTCGGCGCCGACACCGCCACGCAGGCTTGCCTTGACCAGGTCTCCGTGGCCGTCACGCAGCCGCAGGAGACTTACGACGACGCGGCGGCCACGGCGCAAGTGCCCGCGGGGACGAAGTTGGTGAACGTGGCGCGGTACGCCAATATCCGCACGGTCCCTTACGGCAACCTGCCGCGCCGCGTGGTGGATGGCATCGTGGGCACAGGTTTTACGCCGGAGAACGGGCCGGGCACGGCGACGCACTGCTATGAATTCATCTATGACCAGCCCATCGAGATTGCGCGCCTTCGGCTGACGCTCCCGTCCCAGAGCTTTGTGCTGCTGGCGGACACGGCCGGCGCCGGCCAGTACGACCAGACGCTGGCGCTCGTGCCGAACCATAAGCGCGCAGGCTACTGGGGCTGCAAGGAGTGGACGTGGTATCAGAAGACTTTCTGGCCGCCGGTCAAGGCGCGCGCCGTGAAACTGCTCAACTATCACGGCGTCAATTCGCTCTTCGAGTTCGAGATTCTGGTCCCCGAGGACAGGGTGGCTGAAGGGTTGGTCAAGGAGGCGCAGCCGGCCGGCGGCGTGCCGGAACTCACGGCGGGCGAGAGCATCGCAGTCCCCGCGCCGGCAGCGGCGGCGCGCTACTTGCAGGGGTTCCACGTCGAGCCGTGGATGTTCGATCTGCCCGGCTGGCTGCAGAAGAAACCGCGGCCTCAGTTGGCGGAGTGGCCGGCGTTCGTGACGATGGTCAAAGAGCTGCAGCGGATGCACTGCAACCTCGTCTGGCTCTTCCCCCCGCGGACCTGGGAGAAGGAACGCGAGAAGGGCGTCTATGCCTACGATGTCATGTGGCCGAGCCGGTATGAGAAGTACAGCTACCCCGAGAACCTGCTCAGGATGTTCTGCGACGCCCTGCACAAGGACGGCTTCACAGTCTTTATCCAGGAACGCGCCACCTACCCGAAGGCACAGCCCCCGCCCGCAGGCGGGCAGGACGCCCCGTGGAACCCGTTCGCCGGCGCCGTGCGCGAGATGGTAGAGTCCGGCGTGGACGGCGCGCCGTTGTGCCATGATGAGGAATACTTCTGGATGCCCGACCCGGCCCGCATCTGCAAGGATGAGAAGTGGAAGCGCGCCTTTGCGGAGCGCTGGAAGACGGACGAGTTTCCCGAGAAGCAGGGCGATACGGAACTGGTCCGCAAGCTCTGCCTGCTGCAGTACGAGCGCAACGCGGCATGGCTGAATGAGACCGCGCGGGAGGCGAAGCAGGCCAACCCAGCCGTCAAGACCGTGACCAACCTGATGAACGTGGATATTTTCAACGATCGCTGGCGCTGGGGCATGGCGCTGGATGTCTTCGGGCACCAGGCCGACGTGGATTATCTCGGCACCGACCCGTACCATACGCGCGAGGACGCCTTCGGCACCTACACCAGCAGTGTCGCCACCAAACGCCTCATGGCGGCCAACCGCAAGCGGCAGTCGGTGGTCACGTTGAACTTCCCCTGGCCGAACGAGCCGGAAGACCATCCGCTCGCCTACTGGGACGCCTGTCCGCCGGTCTCGTGCTACGGCGAGTCCCTCAGTTCGGCGATGCAGGGCGGGAAGGCCTTCGCGTACTGGCGCTACAACTACGCTTTCCGCGCGGGCTACGACAAGTTCGTCGAGCAGGCCTTCTCCGTCCTCGACACGGTGGCCGCGTGGGGCGGGCGCGACGCCACGGTCCCGCGCGACATCGTGGTGCTCGAATCGCGCGCGGCCGAAGACTGGTGGCAGCTCAAGGTCCACTGCGCTGCTGGGAGCGCCGGTGTCTCGCCGGCCCTGGAAAATGCAGGCGGGACGCCTGCGGTACGCCCGGACCGCCGCGACGAGATCCGCGGGCACGTCTACGCCAAGCGCGTCGAGGAGTTCCTGCACGTCAACGGCTACCCGTTCGAACTCGCTTACCTCGACCAATGCGATACTTTGCCGGACCTCGCACAGTTTCGGCTGATCATCCTGCCCTTCCCGTACAGCTTGAGCCGCGAGGCTTTCGCGAAAATCGAACAGGCCGCCGGCGCGGGGACGAAGCTGCTTGTCTTTGACCGCCGCGGCGAGACGAACGAGTTCGGCACGTACTACGACAAGCCGTTGCTGGCCGGCTTGATCGAAGCTGGCAAGGCAGCGTTTGTGGCCGAGGACGTCCCGACGCGCGGACATTTCCTCAGCTTCGACAAAGCCGTGCGGACCCCGATTGACCAGGCGCTGGGCGAGCGCAAGACGCTCTCGGTAGAAAGGTACGGCTGCGACGTGCAGGTCACGTGCCTGGAGAAGAGCGCGCAGGAACGGTTTGTCTGGCTGCTCAATTGGGACGACCGGCAGGCGCAGCCGGACATTGGCTTGCGCATGCCCGCGGGCCAGTACAAGGTTCTGCTGCGCGACCTGCGGGGCGCCACACGAGCCAGGCTGCAAGGCAAGGATGTGTTCTCGGCGCAGGAGTTGCAGCGCTTCCGGGTTCCCATGGAGAAGTGGGCGGTCAAGGTCCTGTACGTCGCACCACAACAGAATTGAAAATTGCAAATTGAAAATTGAAAATTGCAAATTGGAAGGGGGGAAAAAGACATGCAGAATAGAATTCGCGAGGCCGGGCGGGTGGTCCTGTTGGCCGGCGCCGCTTGGGCGTTC
>JBEKKG010000813.1:0-3880 GCA_050010835.1 Planctomycetota bacterium | reverse complement strand
TCTCTTCCGTACTGGCAGCCGTTCAGTCTCCGAGCCGCGCGCGTAAGCAAGTCCCGAGGCTTCGGGACTCCCTCACGGCCGCGGCTCGGACTGAACGGTTGCCTGTACTGTTACCCATTCGTCCGCAGGCGGCAGCAGCCTGTCCGGGCGTCAGGGCTCTCGGGCCGCCGCCGGGCGCCCCAGGGCATCCAGCGGTTCCTCGACCGTCAACTTATCCGCCAATGCGGAGCGCAGGTCCGGGAGGTCGTACGCCGTGAGCGCCCCGTGGACGAGGCTGGTGTACGGGGTGCTCTGGTATCCAAGCTCCACCACGTTGGACCACGAAACCAGCGGGCGCACCAGTTTCACCGTGTGGAACAGCAGCGGCTCCAGGGCGGCCGCGTGCAGCGCCGGGATGCAAGCCTGGCCGACGGCCAGCAATTGCAGTCCGGCGGTCTTGTCCCAGCCCGGTTGTTCCGTGACCCAGCGCGCGGCGGCCAGCAGGTCTTCGGTCCGCATGCCCACGTAGGTGCGGCCGAGCAGATAGGCGATGTAAAAGTCCTGGCCATCCGGACCGTGGAGCGCCGGGTTGAAATACTTCTGCGGGGCCTGCTGCGTCTCGCCGCTGCCTCGCAGATCAACGGCCAGCACCGCGTGTCCGGTGCTCACGAGCTGCTCGATGAGTCCGCCCTCGCCCGCGGCGGCCTGCTTGCCGTCCTGATGCGCCAACAGCACCGCGCCCTTGGCCGGACCCGGCTCGGGCTGGAGCCACAAGGCCGGCAAGACGATGCCTTCTTCGGGCGCCAGCACCAGCTTTTCGACACGGCAGCCCTGGCGCTGAAGTGCAGCGGCTTTGCGGACCTCGAGCTTGGGCAGGTCGCCCATGGCGCGGACACCCGCGAGCGCGCGCACGCGGGACAAGAGCTGCGCGCGCGGGGTCTTGGCCCACAGTTCCTTGCGCTGGACGGCCAGAGCGGCGGCGCAGTCGCGGTTCAGGTCGTACACGCTGCGGGCGCCGTCCAGGAGCATGACCTGGCCGCGCGGGGTGCACTGGATTTCGGCGTCGCTGGGCACCTTCAGGCCGGCGGGCTCCGCGATTTCCTCGTCGCGGCGGCAGAGCCAGCGCAGCATCCAGCGCACGGCGGCTTCGCGCAGGCGGATCGAGAAGCCGTGCTCTGCGTCAGTCTCGACCAGGCACATCCGCTCGCCGGCCCCCAAGCGCGCGTACAGCCTTTGCGCCAGACGGAAGCTGGCCCAGGTGTCCTCGATGTTGAAGAAGTCGCGGGTGGCGGTGCAGAGCAGGGTGGGTTTGGGCGCGCGCATCATCATGTAGTCCGCGTGGTCCATCCCAAAGGCCAACTGGCCGAAGATGTTCTGCTCCGCGTCCTGTGCCCCGTTGCTTTTCAGCAGCCGGCCCGACAGCGAGCAAAGGTAACAAGAGGGTGCGGCAACCCCGATGCGCTCGTCCAGAGCCATCAGGTACGCCGTCTGCGTGCCGCCGCCGCTGTTGCCCGTGCAGCCTAGACGCTGCGGATCCACGTCCGGCCGCGAGGCGAGGTAATCCAGCGCGCGCATGCCGTCCCAGACTTCGTAGCGCGCAGTGTTGCGGCCCAGCAGCATGCTGCCCGCGCCGATCATGTTGTGCCCCGGCACGCCGGCCAGGCGGGGCTTGCCGGCGGCGTCCAGAAGCTGCGCGCGCTCCCCCTGATCGGGCGGATCGAAAATGAGGGCCGCCAGGCCGTTCAAGGCGGCGAGCGCACAGACGCGCTGGTAGTTGTCCAGGGCCTTCCCGTTGTCCGAGTGGCCGCAGGGCACCAGCACGCCCGGCCAGGGCGGTTTGTGGCGCTGCGGCTCCGGCAGGAACAAGGCCGCGGTGACGAAGTGCCGCGGCTGGCTCTGGAAAACGATCTTCTCCACGCGGTATCCATCGCGCTCCAGCGCACCGGCCACCTGCGCCTCAAGCGGCGTGCGCTCGGGCAGGCCGCCGAGGGCTTCCAGGAATTTCGCCCGCAGCCGCGCCTGGTAGGCCGCAACTTCGCCGGCAGTCTTGCGCTGCTCGTATTCCGCCAGCCAGCGGACATGCGCGAGTTCCACCTGGCGCAGCAGGCAGCGGTTCATCATGGCCGCCGGCGCCTCGACGCCTGCCTCCGGCAGCACGCTGGCCCACGGAACGGGAGCAGACTTCTCCAGGGCGCCCACGCACTGCGAAAAGGCGCACAACACCATCAGGATTGCCGTGCGGCGCATAGGCAAGGCCCTCGCACAACGAACGAGGGGCACAACATCGCCCCCAGCGGTTCTCCATGGACATACCCCGGCACAGATGTCCGGACCGGTCTTTCCCAAGCGAGGCTCTAAACTGGATTATTCACCGCAGAAGTGCGCGGCACCACCGTGAATGGAAAAGGCGCGTGTGAGGCTGGCGGCACTGTCGGCAGACGGTGCCTGTTGCCGGCGGTTTTACGGAGAAGAAGCATCACTGTCCCTTTGATTGCGCCCTACGACCTGGACAACAATGTCCTTATTTCAAGCGAGGAGAAAATATGAATGTCCCCTAATCCTCCTTCTCAATCCCGCCGCGAAACGGCCGGCGCGCCGGTGGACTCGCCGCGAAAGAGCGGCAGGCGCGGCGGGGCGATGAGCAGCGGGCCGGACCACGCTTCGTCGGAGCGTCCGAGCCACTGCAGGCACGGCTCCAGGTAGTCTTCCGGCCGCGGCATTTCGAGAACCGTGAGCGTTGGGTTGAGGTAGCGGTAGAAGCCGTCGCCGCCCAGGGAGCAAAGGGAAAGCTCGCGCCCCAGCCGCACGTGGCGTTCGATGCAGGCGCGGATGACGCCGATCGCAGAGAACTCGGCCGTCACGAAGACCGCCGCGTTGACCAGTCTCTTCTTCTTCAGCAGACGGTGAGCGAAGGCATACGCATGACTCATCGGGGACTGGTAGTAAGGCACGGGGTCATTGAGCAGTTCGCCGGCCAGGCCCCGCTCTGCAACCCACGCGCGCCATTGCTCGATCCGCCTTTCCACCTCGGGGATCATAGGCAGCGTGTTCAGGCAATGGATTATCCGGTGGCCCAGCTTCGCGAGGTGTTCGAGCAACGCCCGGACGCAAAAGGGTGGGAAGAGCACGAGAGACGGAACCCCCCACGCCGTCAGGTCCGACTCGATGGAGACCACGCGCCGGCCGGGCTGGGTAAGCTTCTCGCGAACCCAGTACGGCGCCGTGGTGGTCAAGCCCGTCACCAGGGCCGCCGGGAAATTGTCAAGGGCCGCGCCGATCGCCGGGTCATCTTCGTGGACGAAGTCCACGGCGCGCACGGGCAGGCCGCAGCTCAAGCCCACGCGCTCTGCCGCCAGGCGGATGTGCTGCACGAACGGCGAGGCGAAGGCCGGAGCCAGAAAGGCGACGCGCGGCAACGGCCGTTCGCCGCCGGCCTCGCGGCTGACCTCCAGGCGCCCATTCGTCCGGCGGGCCAACACGCCGGCGGAGACCAGGCGCTGCACGGCCTTGCGGGCCGTGACCCGGCAGACGCCCAACCCGTCCGCCAGACGGCGCTCGGAGGGGAAACCATCCAGCGTGTAATCACCCTTGACGATCCGGCTCTGGATCGCCTGCACGACGCTCTCGAATCTTTCCATTTACGCTCCTCACCCCTTCTACGATTTTCGGGACAGAGCTGCATCTACGGCGCGCTTTCCCGGCCTCGCAAATGAGGCTCTGCCCCCATCCATTCTACCCATTCAAACCCATTCCGTGTAGCCGAAAGCGCTGCCGTTGACCGCCTTGGGTGCATGTCAGTAAATGCGTGGCCCAGAGCGTACCGCGGGCGTCCCGCCCGCCTTCGTCCTCGCGCCCTGCCGGCCTGCCACGGGCGGGCGGGACGCCCGCGGTACATTTGCTG
>JBEKKG010000812.1:0-3880 GCA_050010835.1 Planctomycetota bacterium | reverse complement strand
GCGCGCGAGACCAGGGTGGATATCCTCAACGCAGATGTTCAGTGCAATGTGATAGTCCGCATTCCTCTCTCCCCTTGCGGGGGAAGGCGGGGTGAGGGGTGCGTTTCCCTCTCCCCTTGCGGGAGAGGGCAGGGTGAGGGGGAGTGCCTGCACCGGCGAAGGTGCTTGGCCCGGCACGTACTGGTCGCGCGTGATCGAGCGCAGAACTTTCAGAAAGGGGAACCGCCGCGTGAAAGGGATGTACTCTCCGAAAGCCACCAAGCGGCGCTTGCAGTAATGCAGGACCTCGGCGCCCTGGCCATCGAAGAGAAAGGCGCCATTGCTGATGCTCGGATCCGTCTCCTGCGCATCAGGAGCGGCGGCCACACGGAAGTTCGAGCCTGCGAGCGTGGGGATGCCGCACGCCGCGACTTCGTGCTTGAATTCATCTCCCAAGGTGTCGGAGTGCCCATCGTAGCTGAGTTCCCCGGGAACCATGGTTTCAGCCCAGCAAATCAGCACGGGCTTGTCTTCCGGGCTGGCGGGCTGGGCCAGCTTGCGGTGCATCTCCAGGTGGCCGCGCAACTGCGCAGTGAGATCCTCGCCGCTGCGACCGAGTTTCTCAACAATGTTGCCCTGGATCACGCCGATGGGCGGACCGGCTGCAAGGCGCGGGGTCAAACTCGCGATTCGTGCCGCGCCGTAGCAGAACAACCCCGCCAGCAGAAGGGCAACAACCGCGCAGACGCGCCGGGCATTTTTGAGTTCAAGACCATACCCGGATTTCTCAACACAGAGGACACAGAGGAACACAGAGGAAAACACATTAGAAACAACAGCAAATCCGTTCCTACGAACCCCTCTGCGTTCCTCTGTGTCCTCTGTGTTTAGTGAGTACGCCAGCCACGCAGGCAGTCCGAATGCGAAGCACGCATTGACTGCGGCCACAAGGAAGCTCAGTCCGTAAACGCCGAGCAGGTCGGCGCCTTGGCGGCAATGGTCGTTGTAGAGCAGTGTGTGCCCCAGCAGCATCCAGGGAAAGCCGAACACCGGGACATTGGCGCGCAGCATTTCCACCAAGGCCCACAGCGCCGCGGTCCCAAACACCGCCGCGCCAACTCCCAGACGGGCCAGGCGGCGCACCGCCCACAGCGCCACGACATAGAAAGCGGATGTGTAAAGGCAAACGGCAACCATCCCGGCCCGCGTCAGGGGCCACAGGAATGTGAAGCAGGCGGCGGTCCAGGCCAGAGCGAAGGCTGCTGCGCAAAGCAAGGCCCAGCGGAGCTTTTCCGCCCGTGCCACGAACCAGAAGACCGGCGCAAGAACGAACCAGGCCGGCAAAGAGCCATCGTAAGAACGGAAGGGCCAAGCCAGAGCCAGACCGCAGCACACCGAGACCAGAAGCGGTAGTAGAGTGCGCGCCACTGGCCTTAGCCTTGACTACCCACCGCAGAGGCCCAGAGGACGCAGAGTGAACTAATGAACCCAATGGCCATTAAACCCAATTCTCCTGCTGTTCTCTGCGCTCTCTGCGTCTCTGCGGTGAATGGTTCGGATTAGTTGTCCAGTGCGTCCTCTGCCAGCCCCCGCGGCAAAGGCGCTGGCCGGGCGAACGGCGTTTCAATGTTGACGTGCCGGCCCTCGCGCGACGCATCCAGGAAAGCATGCATTACTTCCAGCACGTGGCAGGCGTTTTCGCCGCTGGCGCGGTGCGGGCGGCCGGAGCGGAGCGCGTAGGCCAGGTCCGCCACGCCGATGCCCCACTTGTTGCCGTCAAAATGGCCGTGGGTGAGCGGCATGTCGCGCCAGTCGCCTTCGCGCGCCAGCCGCATGGCCACGGGCCCGCGCAGGCTGTTAGGGTCGGGCACGGCGAGCGTGCCTTCGGAGCCGTAGATCTCGATGCGCGGCAAATGCGCGTGCCAGACTGCAAAACTCGTGACGATGGTCGCGACCGCGCCGCCGGCGAAATCCAGCACGCCCGTGACGTGGTCCGGGGTCTCCACCTTGATCTTCTTGCCCTTCTTGGGTTCGCTGCCGATGACGCGCTCAGGCTTGAGTATGGCCGCGGAGCCGGTCACGCGCTTGACGGGGCCAAGAAGTTGCGTGAGCGCAGTGAGGTAGTACGGCCCCATGTCCATCATTGGGCCGCCGCCGACTTCGTAGTAGAATTCGGGGCTGGGATGCCAGCTTTCGTGGCCTGGGCACATCATGAAAGCGGTCGCGCCGAGCGGCTGGCCGATGGCGCCGTCGTCAATCAGCTTGCGGCAGGTCTGCAAGCCGCCGCCGAGGAACGTGCCCGGCGCGCAGCCCACGCGCACTTTGCGGGCTTTGGCCGCGGCCAGAATCCGGCGTCCATCTTCCAGCGTGACGCCGAGCGGTTTCTCGTTGTACACGTGTTTGCCGGCGGCGATGGCCGCCAAAGCCACCTCCGCGTGCGCTTTGGGCACAGTCAGGTTGACCACCAGTTTTATAGCCTTGTCCTGAAGAAGCTGCTCCACGGTGCAGGCCCGCGGGATGTTGAACTCCTGCGCCTTCGCTTTGGCCCGCTCCATGTCCAGGTCGCTGACCGCTGCAACTTCGAGAATCGGGAAGGACTGCGCTGTCAGGAGGTACGCCCTGCTGATGTTGCCGCAGCCTACGATGCCGATTTTTACCCGCCCCTTCGCCATGTGTTCCCCTCCTTGTTGGTCAGAACGGGTTCTTACCATATCTGCGGGAAAGCAACTGGCAAGTGCATTGGCAAATGGTGAATCACACGACGAAGCGGCCGGGATTCATAATGTTCTTAGGGTCGAGCGCGGCTTTGAGCTGCTTCATCAAGGCCCATTCAGGACGCGGCGGACCAAAAGGCAGCGCGATCTTCAGGCCCCGCGCGTCTTCCCAGCGGAAGTTGGCGCCAAGCTGCGCCAGGCCCGCGGAAATCCGCGCCGCCTGCTCTTCGCTCAGCGACAGCTCCGCCACGCCCCAGTTCGTCCCAAAGCTCACGTGCCCCGCCGTAGCCGCGGAGCGGACCTGCTCCAGCGCCGCCTCCATTTGGGCGCTCGCACACCAGAAACGCAGTTGTACCGCGGGCGTCCCGCCCGCGTCTGGGAGCGCCGGCGTCCCGCCGGCTTTCGTTCGTTGCTCCACCGCCCCGTCATCCCAGGCTACGCGGCGCTCTGCGCTCTTCACCCCGGCCGGCGCCAGCGCCGCCGCGAGTTCCCGATCAATGCGCTCCAGTTCCGCGGCATTGCCCGTAGCCGAAACGATGACGATCAAACCCACAGGCCCTTGGGGGGACAGAACTGCGTTGCAGATGAGAGCCTCCAGGGGCAGGTTCAGCGCCGGAAGAGCGTGCAGCTTGGCCACGCCATCCCGGAAGTTCTGCGCGTCAAGTGTCCACGCCCGGCGCGCCAGCGGCAGCGGCCGCAGCTTGAAAGTCACCTCTACAATCAGCCCCAGTGTACCCAGCGAACCGATGTACAGTTTCTCCAGCGCGTAGCCCGTGACGTTCTTGACGACCTTGCCGCCGCACTTGCGGATGACGCCGTCGCCATTGATGACGGTCATGCCCAGCACCATGTCGCGGAACGTGCCGTAACCCAGCGCGCGCGGGCCGCTGCTGTCCGTGGCCACCAGCCCGCCGCACGTCGCGCGCGGGTTGCCATCCAAGGGCAGCCACTGGCCGTTCTGCCCCAGCGCCTCCTGGAACGCGCCAAACTCCATGCCTGCCGGCGCCGTCGCCACCATGTCCGGCGGGTCATGGTGGAAGCCGGAGTTGAGCCGACGCGAGGAGAGCCACAATGCCCCTGCCGGCGGCGGATGCCCGATGCCCTGGCTTGTCCCGCTGCCGCAAGGCACGACCGGGATTGTTCTTTCCGCCGCGAACTTGATGAGCGCACTGGCCTGCAAGGCGCTT
>JBEKKG010000811.1:0-3882 GCA_050010835.1 Planctomycetota bacterium | reverse complement strand
GGGTCGGTCGCCGCGCGCGCGGCTTCGAGCTGCTGGAGCTGCGCGACGGCCCGGTCGTATGCCGAGTGCTTCATTTCGATCAAGCCTTCGATGAGGGCGCGGTCCGGCCGCGCGATCGCGTACGGGAAGTCCGGCTGGATAAAGCCGTCGAACATCCAGTACAGCTTGGTCGTGTGCAGCGACGCGAAGGACACACGGTGATTGATGCCGCGGCCCCATTGGATGCCTTCATCGCTCAGAACGTCGGCGGCCAGCAGCGCGTTGACCACGGCGTCCGGCTGCGGCGCGCCGAATTCCTGCTCCAGCCACGCCGCGACCAGGGCGCTGTCGGAGCGTTTGTCGCCCTGTGCCAACTGGGCGAAGAGCCACGTGTTCATGCGCCCGAGATTGCCGCTCTCCGGGTTGAGCTCGCGGCCGTTGTTGCCCATGTTGATCGGCAGCGACACGTAGCCCGTCAGCTTGTAGTCGCGGACGGCCTGCAGGTCCTGACGGATGTGCGCGATCTTGCACCACGGCCACGGCTTCTCGTTGAAAAGCTCATAAGAGATTTCCATGATCTGTTCGCGGTCCTTGGGAAACCGGCCGAGCGTGGTGGTCAACGGCGAGTTGTCGTGGATGTCCATGCGGCTGGACTTGTACATGATCGGGACATCGGCGGGCAATTCCGCGAAGAGTTTGGGCAGAACGGCCGCCGGATCGTTGTGCTGCCGGCCGATGGGGCACATCAGTTCGCCGGCGTTCTTCAGGCCGGTCAGTTCGCTGATCAGCCGGTGGCCGTCGCGATAGAACTCGTCCGGGAAGTTCCGCCACCACAGCCGGAAGCACACGGCGGCATCCTTGCGGACATCGCGCACACCATCGCGCGCGGCCTCAACCATCTTCACCAGGCGCTTGTAGACCGGCATCCTGGCCTTGGGCACGCACCAATATGCGCTCGCGGTGTCGCCGGTGGTGATCACGAACAGAGCGACCTTCGGGAAGTCCCGTGCCAGCTCGCGATACTTGCTCCGCATCAGCTTCCAGGTTTCCGGATTGTCCGGGTCCAGCAGCGTGTGGACGTCAATGGTCCCGTTCTGCGTGGGGCGCTTGAAGACACCCACCAGCTCCGGATATTCGCGCTCGAACGCCAGCGGCAGCATCGGCTCGTACAAGTGGAAGACCGGCCGGATGCCCAACGTTTCCGCGCGGCCGCACATGGCGCGGATGTGACCACGCAGGGGTTCCAGCCACGACATATCGGCGCTGTGGCGCAGTTCGGCGATCTTCGGATAAGCGTCGAAGTAGATGGGGAACTCATCCATCGGCCGCCCGGACACCGGGTCGCTGTCGAAGCTCAAGTGCGAGCAGGGGCCGATGGAATAGACAATCGCATGAGTGGAGCCGAGCTTGCGGGCCTGGTCGAGCGCAAAGGTGCTCGGAGCATTGTGGATCCTGTATTTCAACGCCATCGCCGGTCTCCTCGTATGCCCCGACAGACCTAAAGTTCACCCTTCTTGATCTGCATGCCAAAGTCGTGCAGCAATCCCGCACGGGTAGCGAGCAAAGGCGCAAGCTCCTTCGCATGAGCCGGATCGCCAATTGTGTAGTTCGCATTCCTCCGGCCGAGAGCCATTTGTTCAGCCAGGGCCTGCCATTGTTTAGAGAACGCGATCAATACATCACCCGAGTCCTTATGCTCATGCTCGAAACTCATGTAATCAGTCGGCAGATCGCCAGAGATGGCCCACCAGCCCACGCGTTCCGGGCAGGTCGGAGATCGCACCGCCCACACGGCCACGTAGGGCGAGAGGAACCACCGGGGTTCAAGCGAGACTCCGCCGTGCTCCACACGCTGACTGGAAAGATAATCCACAACTTTCTGGCGTTGCGCGGCCACCCACGCCTTGTCCTCTGCATCTTCAATCGTTGGTGTATCGTCGGAGTCCATGCATCCTCACGGTTCGGGAGCTTCGGGAATGGACACGAAACTCCCCTACTTCTTCTCCTCCTGCTTCTTCAGGAGTTCCCCGGCCAGTTTCTGGAGCAGGCTGTTGGGCGGGGCGTCCTTCAGCGCCGCCCGCCAGACGCCGAGCGCTTCACTGCCTTTGCCCAGCGCCTCCAACCGGAAACCAAGGAAGTACCCAAAGGGGCCGCGAACCTCCGGCGGCAGCGCCTTGGCCAGGCCACCCCAGCCCAACATGCCGGTTTCTCCAGTACTAAAGGACATGGCAAGCTGCGCAATATGAGTGATGCTCAATTTTCCTTGCTTGAGTCTCTCAAAGCCCAGCTTGCCCGCTTCCCAGAGCAGCGCATCCTCTTCCGCCGACAGCGGCCGCGCCACGGCGCTCTGCACCATGCCTAACCAGAACAGGCACATCGGCCCGCCGACGATCTCCCCCAGCGGCACGTTCAGGAACGCTTGTGCTCGCGCCACTGCCCGACCGTGCGGATTCTGCCACAAGGCTATTGCGGACTCCGGCGTCAGCTTGAACCCCTCTGCAAGAATCTGGGAGCCTCCGCTCTGATACAGGTTCCGCAGCAGCGCCTGCACAGCGGAGGTTGGATTCGCTTGGGCTTCGGTGTCGCCGTATACATCCAGGATCGCGTCCAAGTGGGCCCGTTTCAGAGTGCCCGTCAGAGCACTAAGGTGCAACAGCAACACCTTCTCCATCGTGTTGACCGGAAACTGGTTCTCTTTTCGAAGCGCGCACCATTGCTCCACGGTGCCCGCGAGCCAGGCCTCCTCCTGGGCTGGCTTGTCCCCGCGCCGTTCCGCCAGGCAGCCCTGCAGCAGACGTCCCGCGGCCCAGTACTTGTATGGGATATCCTTCGGAGCAGCGCTCTTGAAGAACAGTTCAAGGTCGCCTTCCGCCTCAGTCCACTGTTCCAGGGCGGCGTGGATGCGCGCACGCTCAACCAGCAGACTCAGCCTGTCGGTGAGCGGCTTGCCCCCCTTCCCCAGCAGAGCGCTGTCGAGCAGCTTTAGCGCGGCCGGGGCCTGCTGGCGCAGGCGCAGCAGCCAGCACAGTTCCTCGAGGACGGGCCGATACCAGAAGTCGCCCTCCGAAATCAGTGCTACCGCCTCGCGCGCGTACCGCTCCGCGGCCGGGAAGTCTCCCAGCAGATGCTTGGCCCGAACCAGGTTCCAACGCAACCAGTTCATCTTGTAGCGCGACGGGTCAACCAGCGTCTTGGTTTTCATCGCCCGCTCCAGCATGGCCACGCGCTCCGGCGTGGCCCCGATCAGATTCAACCCGCTGAAGCCCTGGGAAAACAACTCCCTGATCCGCTCCCTCAACTTCTCCGGGATGCTCACCATCAGAACTTGCGCCTCGAACCGCAACTGCGCCTGTTCTATCAGCGCCCAGACCTGGTCCACCTCCTTCTTCTCGATGCGGATCAGCATGAGCTGGCAGAGGGCCAGCAACGGCCAGCGATTCCCTTCCTCTCCGCCCACCGCCTCGAACAATTGGACTGCGTCGCCCTGCCGCCGCAGCCCCATCAGGCACAGCCCCTGCTTGTACCGCAATTCCTGGCCGAAGTCGCCGGTGGCCGCCCGCAAGGTCTGTTCGCGGTACGCCAACAGCGCTTCCTCATCCTTGCCCTGTTCGTGCAGGTCGTCGGCGATTTCGAGCGGGCTGGGCGCGGAAGGCTGAGTCTGCCGTGCCGCGCGCAGCAGCTTCAGCCGCACCCCGCCGGGCATGAGCACTTCAAAGCAGCCCTTCTCGCGGGCCGGCAGCGGAAACGGGTCGTCGAAGACCGCCACCTGCACCCCGCCTACGTCCACAGTGAACTTGCTGCCTTCACGCTGCACCCGCAAGAAAAGCTGCTCGCCTGCGAGCCGCGCTGTTTCGACGGGGACCTCGTTGCTCAGGTTGCCTGCGCGCCAGACCTGCAGTGTCA
>JBEKKG010000810.1:0-3885 GCA_050010835.1 Planctomycetota bacterium | reverse complement strand
GCAGAACCACCACGACGAAAGTGGAGCAGCCATCCTGCCACGCGCCGTAGCCATCTGTCTCGGACGGAGCGAGCGCGCGGCCATCGAGCGTCACGGCTTCCACATCCATCCGGCCGGCTGCGCGCACCTGCAGGCCCGCGCCTTCAACCACAGGCGGCCCGCGGTACACAAACGAGAAACGCTTGCTGGTGCGTTCCTCGGGTCCAACAAATCTCAACCCCTCAAAACCGTCCGCGTTTTTCCACAAGGCCACGCGGCTCGCCCGCCGCGCAGCCGCGGTCTTTCCCACGGCAGCGATCCCAGCGTAATTCATGCCCATCAGGCCGCAAGGATAGCCGTCGTAGCGGCTGAAGGCGTGCCGGCGATTGCCGTGCGCGAGCAGCGTCTTGAGCAGCGCCAGGCCGCTGCGGACGCGCAGTTCGGCGGGCAGGCAGTGCGTATCGCTTTCGGGCGTCTCGGTGATGAAGACAAGCGATTTGAAGTTGCGGTAGGCGAAGAGCGTCGTGCTCGCCTCCTCCGCGACGTCGCCGCCCCAGCCGGGCCAGGTGAGCGGATGGGTGGCGTGCGGCAGGCCGGCCTGTTCGCCCGCCGCGGCCATTTCCGCGGCGAGGGCGTGGAGCAGATTGTCGTCCTCGGTGTAGACGCGCGGCCGCGGGTACAGGACCATGCCGTAGCTGCAACCGGCGCCCCCGCGCGCGTGCATATCCACGAAGAGTTCCGGCTGGAGTTCAAACGCAACCTTCTCGACGGCGCGGCCTTCGGGGGACTTGGGGCCTGCCCGCGAATGGTCCAGGTTCGGCTGGATGCCCAGAGGCGTGCTGTGCGCGTTCCGCTCCGCGCCATCCGGGTTGACATTGGGCATGACCACGATCTTCTGACGGGCGCGCGTCGGCGCGGCTTCGGCTGTGGCCAGCCAGTCCAAGAGCCCCAGCGCCAGCATACGCCCGCTTTCTTCTTCGCCATGCTGTCCGGCCACGATCAGGACATGCTGCCGGTCATCTCTGCCGGCCTGCGGGTCCGTGGCCGTGACGGCGAGGATAGGCCGCTGTTCGCCGGTCTCGCCTGCCGTCTCGACCCGCAGCAGCGCCGGATGACGCGCGGCCAGTTCGCGCACGTGCCGCTCGACCTCGGCGGATGTCGGACTCGCCGCCTTCTGTTCCCCTGCGAACGCCGCGGTATTGATCGCGCAAAGCATCTCGGCCCTCCACTATCGGGTGCACAACCGGACTTGTGCCACGGATATGCCGCCGCAACGCGGCGGCTTATCCGTGCTGCCCGCTGGCACGGATGTGGCCGCGCCAAACAGCCGGCGCGGCCACATCCGTGGCACAAGTCCGGTAAGGCACCATCCACCATCCGTCTATCGGGAATACACTTCTCCGGGGCGTTGTGCGTTCCGCTTTTGTGTTCCCCCTCCCCTTGCGGGAGGGGGTAGGGGGAGGGCCTTTTACAGACGAATCAGAACTCCCAGCCCACGATGAGCAAGCTCTTGAATGCCAGCGAGTTGCGAGTCAGGCCGGCGAGAGGTGCGATGTTGATGTGCATCTGCTTGAGCGGCGAAATCTGGAAGCTGGGCCCCAGCAGCACTTCCGGCTTGCGCAGCCCGCGATCAGACCGGGTGTCCACACAGTCTATCTTGGTCTCGCCACCGACCGAGAACTTCTGGTCAACGATCGTGTAGCTCACGCCGCCGGTGATTTCGTAGCTGTTCTCCTGCGATCCGCCCAAAGTATCTCTGGTATCTTGCGATCCGCCCATCTCATGCTCGAAGACCGTGTTCGCAGACCAGTGCAAGCCCTTTATGGAGGTCTCGTCTGCAAAGAGCAGCTTGCACTCGTAGTGCGGCGCGGCTGAGTCCAGGGCTTTGTATTCGACGTACATGGTCGGGTTAGCGGGCAGTTTGCCCCAGTTGGCGAACGCATAGCGCACTTCCAGGTCCTGCTCATCGAATTTCAACGGCCCGTTATGGCCTGTTTGATTCGTGATCCCATACAGGTCCAACTGGAGCCGATGGGGCAAACCCATCTCGACCTCATACTTGGTCTCGATGTTTGACGGTGCGCCGTGGCGCGGAAGTTCCAGGATGCTCCAGTACTCAAGCTCAAATTCATTCTCAGGCATGACATAAGCGCGTGTCTCGGAGAACCTGCGGCGCGCGGTCCAGCGCGGCTGATCGTAGCTCCCTATTTTCTCCTCCTCGCGCAAGGCCCCGGCCTCGCCGGTCACGGTGATCGCAGGCAGATCCCAGGAATGGCGCGGCTTGGCCTCCGTTTTCCCGGCCTCTTCGCCCTCCGTGGTTTTGGGTATCTGAGGATTCGCCGGGTTCTTCAAACTCTCTATGCCCGGGTTGGTTGCGATCGCCCTCTGCGCGTCCGAGAGTTGCCTGATGGCTCTCTGCTGTTCCCCTATGGTGCGCCGCTGGCTCTCCAGCTCCTGGGTCATGGCCGCCATGCGCTGCTGCATGTCCTGAAGGCGGGCGTCAACGTCCGGGGCCGCTTCGCCCGCGGGAATCAATCCTGGGCTGGCCAGCATGGCGAACAAGACTGCAAGGCTGGTGCTGCGGTTCATCTCCCATTCCCTCCTGTTTGGCTACCTCGCCCGAAATTCTGGCAAAATGCGAGACACTGTATGTGCAATGTGCGGGCCAAAGAGCAGGGCTTTCGCTTGTCCCCATACCGAGCCGCGCGCGTAAGCAAGCGGCCAAGGGCCAGCTTGTACATCTTCGCAGCAACACTGTAGGAGAGATGTACTTCAGGCTTTGGGCTTTCCCGCTACAGAGACACAAAGGAGAAGAGGAACTGGGCGGTTCGCACACCGGACCAATCCAGAATCTAGAATCCAAAATAGAAAACAGCATGGCGTTTGCTACACTGTCAGCGGGTGCCGATGCAGAGAGATGCTAAAACACAGGGACGCGGCAGGACTGGACTGATGTCAGCTTGGTTCTTGTCCGGGCTGTTGCACCTTGGCGTGGTCCTGGCCCTCGCCTCACTCACCCCGGTGGTGAACTTGGGCGAAAGCTGTCTGCCCGTAGTAACCAACGCGCCGCCCGTGGTGTTGTCCGTTCTCTCACCAGCCCTTGAGGCGCCTGCCGCCGCACCAGATGCCTTGGCAGGGCCTCCCGTGGCTGAGCCGCCGGATTTCGTGCCGCCCTGCTTTGCCGAGGACTTGGAGGAGCGCTTCAACGCGGCCCTGGCAACCCTTGTCCAGCCAGAAGGAGATCTTAGGCTTCCGCCTCAGCTTGCTGATGAACTCCCCTCCCCCACTCCGCCCCCGCCGGCGAGCACCGCAGTGGACCACAGCCCGGCGAGCAGCAGCGATGTCAACATCACGGCCGACTTCGCGCTCATCCGCGCTCATCCGTCGCCAACAGCGGGCGCGCTCGCCTCAAGTTCAGGCGACGCAGGTTCCGGCGCAGGCGAAGCAGGCTCCGCCTCGGACGGCGCCGCCTCACCCATTGGGCGCGGCGGCCCGGCCGGCGAAGGCACGGGAACCGGAAGCGGCAACGGCCGCGGGTCTGGAACGGGCAACGGCTTTGGCGGCGCCGGCGAAGGCGGAGGCCGTGCGGGCCTTGCCGCCGCCGAAGAGGGCGATGCACACGGGAATTACGGCCAGGCGACTCCGCCCAAACCAAAACGTTTGGACGGCGCCAAGTATCCTATCGAAGCCCAGAAAGCGGGCATCCAGGGGACTGTGGTATTGAGCCTGGAGGTCCTCGCTGACGGCAAAGTAGGCGGGATAGCCGTGGCGCAAAGCTCAGGCAGCCACGATCTCGACCGTGCCGCCAGCGCGGCTGCCCGGCGCTGGACTTTTGCTCCCGCGGTGGCAGATGGCCACCCCATCGCGGCACAGATACGAGTGCCGATCGTCTTCAAGCTCCAGTAG
>JBEKKG010000809.1:0-3889 GCA_050010835.1 Planctomycetota bacterium | reverse complement strand
CCGCTGCTGCTGCCGGGGGTGGAATTCGTGCCCTAGGCGCAACCGGTGCCTGAAAAGCAGGCGAGAAACTGAAAATCAACCTTGGGGAAACTATTGAAACTAGTTTCCTAGTCTCTGAGGATATCACAGATTGTGACATCCTACACCGGGGCCGCGCCGAAGACGGCAAATAGGATTCCAGGTGCAGCCGAGGCGGCCGGAGGAACCACGTGGAGATTCAGAGACGCGGAGACACAGCGAAGGGAAGACGCGGGCACATGACGTTACACATCCATGAATCCCTCCCCGGCGACCCCCTCTGGCAGCGCATCGCGAAACTCTTCGCGCGCTCCGTCCGCTACATGAACGACCCGAAAGACAAGGGTGACTACCACTTCCTTGCCGCAACGGACGCGCGCGGCAGGTTCCTCGGCGGGAGCGTAATTGACATTGGGCCGCTGCGCTTCGGCCCACTGGCGGACACGACAGCGGGATTCCTCGAAAACATCGAGGTGCTGCGGCCATACCGCCGGCACGGCGTGGCCACGGCGCTGCTGCGTGCGACGCTGCGGTTCGCGTGGCGGCGCGGCTGCGAGAGCGTGCGCTGGACCGTGAAGTACGACAATACCGCCGCCATCGCGCTTTACCGGAACGCCGGTTGCGTCTTCATCCCGGAGGAGGATCCCCAGGCACGGCGGCCGCAGCGGTACTACACCGTCGTTGCCGCGGGCAAATAAGGACAGCGCCATTTGTTAAATGAAGAGAGGGTAAGGCGTGTGGGGAGCAAATGACATGAAACCGAACAGTGTCTTCAACATACTCTTGCCTTTGCTGTTGCTCGGCCCAGCCGCCATGGCCAATGGCGCTGAGGCCGCGCCGGCCCGCCCGAATGTCGTTATCATTCTCGCCGACGACATGGGCTTCTCCGACGCCGGGTGTTACGGCAGCGAAATCCAGACGCCGAACCTGGACAAGCTGGCGAGCGGCGGACTGCGCTTCACGCAATTCTACAACACCACGCGTTGCTGGCCTTCGCGGGCGAGCATCCTCACCGGCTATTACGCCCAACAGGTCAGGCGCGACGCCATGCCTGGCCTGCCCAATGGCGGCACGGGCGGCGTGCGCCCCGCCTGGGCGCAGTTGCTGCCGGAGTTGCTGCGCCCGCTAGGCTACCGTTCGTATCACTCGGGCAAATGGCACGTGGACGGCAAAGTGCTGGCAGGAGGTTTTGACCATTCCTACTCGCTAAACGATCACGACCGCTACTTCAATCCGCGCCAGCACACCTTGGATGACCGTCCGCTGCCTGCCGTCGCCCCTGGCAGCGGTTACTACACCAGCACCGCCATTGCCCAACATGCGATTGAGATGCTGGCCGAACACCAGGCGCAACACCGGGAACAGCCCTTCTTCCTCTATCTGGCGTTCAACGCTCCGCACTTTCCGCTGCACGCACTGCCGGAGGACATCGCCATTTATCGCGAGCGCTACCGGGACGGTTGGGACGCGCTGCGGCAGGAACGTTTTGGGCGCATGCAGAAGCTGGGGATTGTCAACTGCGCTCTGTCCAAACTCGATCCCGACTTTGTGCCGAGCTGGAACTTGTCCGCGCAAAAGCTGCGCGAACTGATCGGCCCTGGCGAAGTGGGCCGCGCCGTCCCGTGGGACAGCTTGAATGCGGAGCAGAAAGAGTTCCAGCCCGTCAAGATGGCAATTCACGCGGCCATGATCCATCGGATGGACATCGAGATCGGACGCGTCCTGGAGCAGCTCCGCACTATGGGCGTTTTCGAGAACACCGTCGTCTTCTTCATGTCGGACAACGGCGCGAGCGCCGAGCAGATCATCCGGGGCGACAAGCACGACCCCGCCGCGCCGCCCGGTTCGGCCAAGACGTTCCTCAGTATCGGCCCGCCCTGGTCTACCGCTGCGAACACGCCCTACCGGCTGCACAAGTCCTGGGTCCACGAGGGCGGCATCAGCACCCCGCTGATCGTGCACTGGCCGCAAGGGATTGCCGCGCGCGGCGAGCTGCGCCACGATCCGGGGCATCTGATTGACCTGGCCCCGACCATCCTCGAACTGGCCGGCGGCAAGTGGCCGGAGACCTGCGGCGGCAAGGCGGTGCCCGCGCCGCCGGGGAAGAGCCTCGTGCCGGCCTTCGCCAAGGACAACGCAGTGAGCCACGACTATTTCTGGTGGTATCACATCGGCAACAAAGCCCTCCGCGCCGGAGATTGGAAACTCGTCGCCACGGCCCAGGGGACGTGGGAGCTTTACGACCTGAGCACGGACCGCTGCGAATCCAAGAACCTGGCGGCCGAGCATCCCGAGAAGGCCAAGGAACTCGAAGATGCTTGGCAGAAGCACGCCGCGGAGTTCCTCAAGCTGGCGACCCAGGACTTGGAGCCGCACGAAGGCAACAAGGAAGGCCAACGCAAGTTCATTGAGAGGTTGAACCCTTAGCCCGCATTCCCTCGCTCCTCGCCCCTCGTCACTTATCCCCCGCCTCGAGCACCCCCACCTCCTTCTGGTGTTCGTTCCAAATCTTCCACTTCTTGTAGATGGCGGCCAATTCACCGTTCTGCTTCATCAGATCCAGAATCCGATCAATCTCCGCCAGCAGGGCCTGATCCTCCTGGCGCAGGGCCACGCCGTACTTGCCAGGACTGAAGGTTTTGGGGATAAGGTAAAGCTTGTCGTTCCTGCCGGCATAGTATTCCGCGATCATCTGCTCTTGCAGCACGGCTTCTGTCCGGCCTAACAAAAGGTCCTCATACGGGGTGTTGGAATCTTCGTAAGACTTGAGCAGCTCATCCGTCCAGCCGGCGCGTTTGAGCACGTTGTTGGATTCGGCGCCGCTGAGCGTACCGATCTTCTGGCCCTTGAGGTCCTCAAGCGTCTTATACTTGTCCTTGTCCGCAGCGCGCACCACCAGCATTTGTTCGTAGACGTAGTACGGTTTGGAGAAGGCGAAGCGCTTCTGGCGCTCGGCGTTGATCTCAATCCCGTTCATAACCATATCGCAGCGTTTGGCCTTCATGGACTCCAGCAAGTTCTCCCACTGGCTGCGCACCAGCTCATGCTTGACACCCATGTGCGCCGCCAACTTATCCATCATGTCAATCTCGAAACCGATCACCTTGTTGACGTCATTTGGATCAAAAAATACGAACGGCGCGCCTCCGGAGGGGTCCGCCCCCCATTTCAGTACTTTTTGGGAACTGCTCCCCCCGCCGCAACCCGCCAGCGCCAAGAGAATGGCCGAGAACACCAGAGACGCCCGCATTGAACCCTCCCGCTTACAGCGTAAGAATGTCTGCCTGGCAAAACACACCCGGCCTCGCGGTACTCTTAGCCGGCATGCAGCCAAAACCTGGCAAGTTCTCAATCCCTGGCTTATTGTGCAGAGGCCTGAGCGTGGTGCAAGAGCACAGAATCGAAAATCGCCCGTCCAGCCTTTTCTTGGAATCCTCCCGCCGCGCAGTATGATACGCGGCCATGAAACATTTTGCTGCCTGGTGGAGCATAGCCATGTGCACCGCTCTGAGCTTGACGCAAGCTGAGGACGCCT
The DNA here is from genome assembly GCA_050010835.1 of Planctomycetota bacterium. Lineage (GTDB taxonomy): Bacteria > Planctomycetota > SZUA-567 > H5-PLA8 > H5-PLA8 > JAPLOD01. Next base: position 336 of record JBEKKG010000809.1, on the reverse strand, counting down.
CGGCGTTGCGCCTGGTGCCGTTCCCGAAAGAGATCACTTTGCAGGCCGGGTGGCCCGGGACCTGCGCCCTGGACGGGCCCTTGGTGCTGGAGGCGCCGGACGGGCCGGGCGAGGTGCTCCTGGGCCTCCTCGCGGACGAACTGCGCCGCGCGGGCTGGCAGGCGCCAACCTTGCGTGCCCTTGGGAAAGACGCTCTCTGGATCCGCTTGTCCCGAGAGGGAGGAGGCGGTGTGCCGGTGGCTTTGGTGCGGGACCACGCCACGCCGGAGGACTACTCTCTGAATAGCTGGCCCGGCGGGATTATATGCACCGCGCCCGGCCAGGCGGGCCTCTTCT
>JBEKKG010000808.1:0-3890 GCA_050010835.1 Planctomycetota bacterium | reverse complement strand
GCGGTAGAAACATCGCTCACCAACAATTCCAAAATCGTTGTGCCTACAGATTCTTCACTGGTCAATGTTATCGGAGGTCTGGCGGGCATCGATACTCATCCGCCGGCAATGAAGTAATTCGATTTACCACGTCTCGAATGCGTTTCTCAATTCAAATGCTCTGCCGCGGCGGTCACGTTCGCATCGAAACGCGGATCGATGGATCGATCCATGTGCGCTTTCAGGAAAAGTATCTGGCCATCGAGGAATGTCAGCCGCAGCCGAGACAACAGCCGCCACGCCGCGCCAGACCGGCAGTCCAGCGCCGACCGTTTCAACCCAGCGAGGCGTCGCGTCAAAGCATCTCAGGTATTTTCCACCAGCAATCCGGCGTAGCAGACCCGAAACGGGGTTCGAGGAAATAGCTCCTGCCTTGTCGCCTAGCGTGTTTACTCATACGTGTCGATAAGAGTCCATGTATTGAGCAAAGCGTTGTCGCGTCGTGCCCCGATCGAGTCCGCCGACGGCCTTTGAGTTTGCTGTGCCTGTCTACTCCTTCCTTCTCCAACCAGCAGCACTCTTGAGCCTGAAGAGTGTGCTTCTGGATTCCTCCGCATCTCCGCCCGCCAGGCTTTCTGAGTACATAAGCAGGCCAGCCTCTGATCGACTTGGGTGAAACCGCACGAACACTCCTGCCCGGATTGCTCCGCTCTCATTGACCGTCAGAGCTCTCACTTCGGCGATCTGACCCGTGAGCACGTCACGATGCTCCCAAATCCACCGCCGTTGTTCATTGGTCAACTGGAAGGAACCAATCGCGCTCTCTACACCGGTCGGTCCTTCCACAACCATGGCCCCCAGGCTGCCCGCGAACTTCCCCGCGCCTTCAATAAGGTATAGCGTCCCTTGAGGACACCGTTTGCAATGTTGACCTCGAAGGATTCCGTGTGTGGGTCAACTCCTTCAGCAACGAAGTCATAGTTGAAGCCTGCTTTCTCAGCATCGTGTTCGTGAACATTGATCTTCCCAAGCTGGCGGCTTCCACCGACCTTGATGAGGCCTGTGCCAGAGTAGATAAGCCTCTTTTCGCCTTTTCCGTAGCCCTCTTCGATGACTCCGTTAAAGTCATCGACGGAGTGGGGCGCATTCTCAACCGCTAAGGTGCGGGATCGTTCTTCTGTCGGCAGGCCCTTCTTGAGCGCGAACTTGGCGTATTCCTTCTCCGTCCGCAGACCCGCTCGCAGAGCGCCATCGACTGTCTTCTTCTGGAGGGCACGAGGGAAGGCCAAGTCCCTGGTTCCGACCGGCCGGGGCGTGCCCAGGAGTTGCTTAGCGGCGCCCAGGGCAATCCTAAACAGCAACCTTCTACTTTCATGGAAAAGCGTTTCTCCAATACTGAGAACCAGATTCGCCAGACGATTCATCTTCGCCCCCTCCCCGTACAACCTAACATGCTCCACCAGCATCACCTTCAGCGACAAGATCAAAGTGAAAACGCCCATTGGCACGTTGACCAGCAACGTAAACTTCTGGGTAAGGTAACGCGGCGGCGGGAGGCGGCGCAGAGTCAGCCACGAGTGAGAGCCATTCGGGGGAACAGGATGGGGATGGCGCGCTGGCCTCGGAACTGCGCCATGGTCGACCCTTGGGCGGAAAGCCCTCTTTTTTGAATCCGAACGTCAAAATCATCGAGAGCAACGGAGGAGGTCATATGACCAAGCTCAGCTCGCGGAAAACAATCTTTCTATCGTGTGTCTTCTGTGCCGCGACGGCTGTTGCCTCGCGCGCGCAAACCTTCACCACACTGGTAAATTTCGATTACGCCAACGGCTTTCAACCCTGGAGTATGACTCTCATCCAGGGCACTGACGGGAACCTCTACGGGACAACTTATTCTGGCGGGGCCAACGGCGAGGGAACGGTCTTCAAAGTCACGGCCGGGGGCGAACTGACCACTCTTTACAGCTTTTGCGCCCAAACAGGCTGCACTGACGGCAAGGAACCTATTGCCGGGCTGGTGCAAGCCACGAACGGAAACTTCTACGGGACGACCAGCCAGGGCGGGGCCAACAATTATGGCACAGTCTTCGAAATCACTGCCGAGGGAACGCTGACCACACTGCACAGCTTCGGCGGCGCTGATGGCGCAAACCCTGGCGCGGCCCTGATTCAAGCCAGCAACGGAAACTTCTACGGCACAACTTCCAATGGGGGGAACATCGACGCATGCCCTAGTGGCCCCGGCTGTGGCACGGTCTTCGAAATCACCGCCGACGGGAACCTGACCACGTTGCACAACTTCGAAGGCACTGACGGCCGATTGGTTGACGCGAGGCTGGTGCAAGCCACCGACGGAAACTTTTACGGCACAACTGCCCGTGGGGGGGTGGTTAGCGACATCTGCATTACTGGCCCGGGCTGTGGCACGCTCTTCGAGATTACTCCCAGCGGCAAGCTGACCACGCTTTACAGCTTCCAAGGCGCTGACGGCTGGTCGCCTGGCGGGGGACTGGTGCAAGCCACTAACGGAAACTTCTACGGGACAACTGGCTACGGCGGGGCCAACAACTTTGGCACGGTCTTCGAAGCCACCCCTGGGGGCAAGCTGACTACGCTTTACAGCTTCGACCTCACCGACGGCAGCATGCCTTACATTGCGATGGTTCAAGCCACCGATGGGAACCTCTATGGAACAACCACCGCTGGCGGACCCGCTGCAGTTTATGGCACGTTCAACGGCGGAGATGGCACGGTTTTCGAAATCACCCCTGAGGGCGAGCTGACTACTCTGCACAACTTCGACCTCACGGACGGGGCCGCGGTTTGGGGCGGGCTGGTCCAAGCCACCGACGGAAACTTCTACGGGACAACGACCCTCGGTGGGACCAGCGGCAACTGCGGCTTCGGCGGCGGCTGTGGAACAGTTTTCAGCTTGTCCGTAGGCCTTGACCCGTTCGTGAAAACAGAGCCCACCTCCGGCGAGGCGGGAGCGGCCGTCATTATCCTCGGAACGGATCTGACGGGCGCCTCCAGAGTTACTTTCAATGGCACGGCGGCTGAGTTCACGGCTGTCTCGAGTTCCGAGATCAGGGCCACCATACCTGCCGGGGCGAGCAGCGGCAAGGTCGAGGTCGCAACGCCCCACGGCGCGCTTTCAAGCAACGTGCCCTTCCGGGTTGGGCTTCAACGCGTGCGGCACGGCCCCTTTCCGATTGGCCCCTCTCCGATTCACCCTCACCCTGCCTTGTAGCTTGGGCAGTTTCTGCCTCCTACCGAGCGTACGTGCACAGGAGGGTGGCGCCGACATCGCTGTTTATGCCAGCGACCATGGCGGCGCATACACACAAAACAATGTATGCGCCCTTCGACCTCGTTGTGGATCAAGCGTAGGCTCGGCGTCCACAAATGGCTGCACCAATTGATCCATTACGCGGCTTTCGCTACCTCCTTTCGACTGCGTCTGTCCATGCGCGCCACGACTTGACCCGTGAGCAAATCCACGGCGAACACACCCAGCACGGCGACAGCTTCAAAGACCACTCCGGCCAGGTGAGTGATGGCCAGCATGGAAGCAAGGGCCGCGCTGACCTGCATGATCCTGTTCCGGAATGGGCTGGTGAGCCAGATGACCACGTACATGAGAAGCAGAGCCGGAGCGTAGACGACCATGAGCACCACCAGCCCAGTGTCGATGACGGCCTTGCCGAGTCTCCAGAGCGGGGACTTGCGGGGATAGCTTCGCGAGTTCTTCCAAGAAGCCAGGCCCAAGAGGGCTGCCATCAAGGCAGCCCAGAAGAGCCGGTAACGGGTTACGAGTGACATGCAGCCTCTCCTTTGGGCATTGATATACTTGACTGACAGCACGGCTAAAAATCTTGAGCTATCTCAAATAGCGGAGTTCAAGCTCTGCC
>JBEKKG010000807.1:0-3897 GCA_050010835.1 Planctomycetota bacterium | reverse complement strand
AGACGCTGGTGCGGGAGTTGTTCGCCGGCGAGTCGCCGGTGGGCAAGGAGGTGCGCGTGCAGAGCGTCTCCTTCAAGGTGGTCGGCGTGCTCTCGCGCAAGGGCGCCAACATGATGGGCCAGGACCAGGATGACATCCTGCTGGCGCCCTGGACGACGATCAAGTACCGCGTGAGCGGGACGTCGGCGACCACCGTGAACCAAAGCGCCAGTTCGGCGTCTTCGACGGTAAATTCGCTCAACCAGCTTTACCCGGGAGCGGCTGGCGGGCTGTACCCGGTGCCCTCGACGACGCAAGCCGCCGATACGCCGCTGCCCGTGCGTTTTGCGAACGTGGATCAGCTCATGGCCGCCGCCAATTCCCAGGAGGAGATCCCGGCGGCCATAGAGCAGATGACGGATGTCCTGCACGAGCGCCACCGCATCAAGCCCGGCCAGCCGGATGATTTTATAATTCGTGACATGACCGAAATGACGAAAGCCTTATCCTCGACGACCGTGCTCATGACTAAACTGCTGCTTTGTGTCGCCATGATCTCGCTCGTGGTGGGCGGCGTGGGGATCATGAACATCATGCTGGTGTCGGTGACGGAACGCACGCGGGAGATCGGGCTGCGCATGGCCGTGGGCGCCCGGCCGCGCGACATTCTCCGCCAGTTCCTCGTCGAAGCGGTGGTCCTGTGTCTGGCGGGAGGCACGATGGGCATCGGCCTGGGGCGCGCCAGTTCTCTCATGGTTACCGCTTTTCTGAAGTGGCCGACGGAAGCTTCGGTGCCGGCCATCGTGGCGGCGGTATTCGTGTCCGCGGCGGTGGGGATGACCTTCGGCTTTTATCCGGCCTGGAAGGCCTCGCGCCTGGATCCGATTGAGGCGCTGCGCTACGAGTAGCGGGGGGTACCGCGGGCGTCCCGCCCGCCTTCGTGGTGTAATTGTTGAAGGCCGCGAGAAAGGCGGGCGGGACGCCCGCGGTACATTTAGTGTCGTGCAGCAGGGGGGGAAGGAATGGGGTTTCATCGTGTGCAGATTGGCGGCCGAACGCGGCTTTTGCTCGTGCTGCTGGCGTGTGCGGGCTGCTCCGTCGGCCCCAATTTCCGGCCGCCGCAGGCCGAGGTTCCCGAGAACTGGCCCACTGTCGCCAATGCCGTGAGGCCGCAGCCTGAACAGTCGCCGGCGGAAGCGGAGCTCGCGCAATGGTGGACCCAGTTCAAGGATCCGCTGCTGGACAAGCTCATCACCGAGGCCCTTGCGGGCAACCTCACTCTCAAGCAAGCCGAGCTGAGCATTCTCCAGGCCCGCGCGAACCGCGGGATCGCGGCCTCGAGCTTCTGGCCGCAGATCAGCAAGAACAGCCAGTACCAGTACAGCCGCACGCCGGCGAAGGGCGCCAATGGAAACACGCTCGGCAAGATCGCCGGTTTTTTCCAAACCGGCTTCGACGCCGCGTGGGAAATAGACATCTTCGGCGGCACACGGCGCAACGTCGAAGCAGCCACGGCGGATATCGAAGCCTCCATAGAAGACCGGCGCGACGTGCTGGTCACGCTGGTGGCGGAAGTGGGGAGCGACTACATCGCCTACCGCAGCTTTCAGAGCGAGCTGCAGATCGCCCGGACCAACCTGGCGGGACAGCAAAAGACCGCGGACCTGACCAACCAGCGCTTTCGCGGCGGCATCGTCACCGCGCTGGACGTTGCCAATTCGCAGGCCCAGGTTGCGACCACGAAAGCCCAAATCCCGGTGCTGGAAACGGCCGCGCAGCAGATGAGTTACAGCCTGGCCATTCTGCTGGGCCGCGAGCCCACCGCGCTGGACGCCGAACTGAAGGCCGGCGCGCCGGTTCCGCCTCCGCCGCCCGCCATCCCCGTGGGCTTGCCTTCCGAGCTGCTGCGCCGCCGGCCTGACATCCGGCGCGCCGAGGCCCAGATCCATGCGGCGACGGCGCGGATCGGCGTCGCCGAAGCGGATCTCTTCCCAAAACTTTCGCTGACCGGAGGCGGGGGCTTCCAGGGGCCAAAAGGCCCTTCGCTGGTCACCTGGGCCAATCGGTTCTGGAACATCGGACCGGCCGTGAACTGGCAAGCCTTTTCGGGCGGCCGCATCCGCTCCAACATCAAGCTGCAGAAAACACTGGAGCAGGAATCGTTGCTTGCGTACCGGCAAGCGGTGCTGACCGCACTCCAGGATGTTGACAACGCGCTCGTAGCCTACGCTGGAGAAAAAGAGCACCATCAAGCCCTTGCGGAAGCGGTCAGCGCCAATCAACAGGCAGTTGATCTTTCACTTAAGTTGTACTCTGAAGGCAAGACGGATTTCCTGAACGTGCTCACCGCGCAACAGGCGCTCTATCTGGCTCAGGATGCGCTGGCGCAAAGCGACCGCAATCTTTCCACCGACATTGTGGCGCTCTACAAAGCGCTCGGCGGCGGCTGGAGCGAGGCGGACCTGGAGAACCCCGACCGCGGAACAGAACAGAAAGAAGATAAGAAGTAGCCGAGCGCGCGGGGAGCGGGGTGCAGCCGATTGTCGAAAGCCGAAAAATTAAGGGATGGTGCAGCTTTTCCAGCGCCAGCGGATTGAGAAACTGGGGACAATCACAATGACTGATTCAAGGGGACACTAGCTGGATGCCATGGCTGCTTTGCCTGAGGAGGTTTGATTATGGCGGATAAGCCCCAAAATCGCTGGAACGAATCCTTTGTGTTAGGGATTCCAGCCCTGGACGCCCAACACAAAGGGCTTTTCGATATTGCAAATGAGCTTGACTCCGCCGTTTACGAGGGAAAGGAACAGACGATTGTCGGGCAGATAATCGAAAGGCTAAAGGAGTATTGCCAGTACCACTTTGGCACTGAAGAGCGGCTCATGAGCGAAAACGGATATCCCGGTCTTCACGCCCATATGCTTCAACACGATCACTTTACCAGCACGGTGGCCGAATTCGATGCGCAGAACGGAGCCGCAGCGAAGAAGGTTCCCCTGCGTATCTCCTCCTTCCTGAAAGAATGGATGGCAGAGCATATTGCCATTGAAGATCGGAAGTTCGTTCCCTTCATCCTCCGCCAGCCTCCTGCGAAGCAGGCTGAGTCGAAGAAAATGCCGCTGCTTGTCGAAGTGGAAAGCGCTGGCCAGCATCCAGATACGGCCATGTGCGCCCGCTTGGCGAAACTCCTGATGCAGAAAGGCATTCCCTCCGTCAGCATGGCCAGCACTCTGGACCAGACGCGCACCGTTCTTGAGGAGATGGCATCTGACAAGCTGGCGCCGGTGATCTTTGTTGTCAACACGTTTGGTGCCAAGGACATCCTGGGACACTTGGACTTGCTCATGGGTGATCTTCCGGTTCTGTATTTGAGGCGAGCCCTCTTCTCTGGCCAGAGCGGCCTCTTGGACCAACTGAACGTGAACAAGAACAGCCAGACGATGGCAAGCGTGCTGGGCAGGATGAAGCCCAGGCTGGTCTCCATGTGGTACTACGGCGCGAAGAATATCGGCAGGACCGCCGAGCGAGCCGCCGAGGCGCTCTGCGCATTCTTGAACTCAGGCGACTTCTGGATGATCGAGCACGCTAAGACTGAAAACTGTACCCCGCGCGGAAACGAAGGGCCGTAGTATCTTCTTCAAAACCCAGGGAGGAAGGCGAGATTTGAGGTGTGATTGGTGAGTTCCGGCTAAATCGGAGGACACAATACTGATTTAATCTTGACAACTGCTGGAGGAACGGTGAGAGAAAGGGCGTGGTCGCGCTGGCCAGAGTGTTTGTATGAGGAAAGGAAAAGAAATAAGTATCTCTACTGTAACCGTTTTTTCTAATTTTGCCTCTGAAATATGCCGATTCTTCTATCCAGGGGTGATGGAGGATGCCGCATGTCATTATTGGAGAGTCCGAAAGCACAGGCTT
>JBEKKG010000806.1:0-3900 GCA_050010835.1 Planctomycetota bacterium | reverse complement strand
CTTGACAGACCGTACCGCAGCGCCTTAAATCGTTGCTATGCTGACTCCCATACCAGACACTCAGGTCCGGTTCGCCCAACTGACGGTCAAACAGCGCTACCTTCAGCCGGACAAGGTGCTTGCGGCCGTGGAGTTGTACCGGCGCTACCAGGCGGCAGGCGGCGAGGTTCCTTCCCTGGCGCGCATCCTCGTGGGCAAGGGCTGGCTGGAGCGCCAAAAGGCCGAGGTGCTCCTGCGGCACATTCTGGGCCGCGAGCCGCTGCCGCCAACGTCGTCGTCGGCCCAATCCGGGCGCCAGACTGCGCCGGCAGCCGGCGCCCGCCCGGAAATCAAGGCTCCTCAGCAGGCAGTACCGGTGGTCCTGCCTGAACCCGCCGAAGCGCCGAGCAGCGCGCCCCCGGTTTCGCCGTTGTTCGATGACCGTGAAACTCTGAGAAAAGGCCTGGGCGCGTTGATTGTCCCCAAGAACCTGGTCAAGGGCTACACGATCACCAACGTCAAGGGCGAGGGCTCGATGGGGATCGTGTACCGCGCGCATCAGCTCTCCATGGACCGCACCGTGGCGCTGAAGGTGCTGCCGGCCGAAAGAACCAAGGACCAGCGCTTTGTGGAGGAATTCCTCTCTGAGGCGCGCAACGCGGGCCGCCTGAACCACCCCAATCTCATCCACGTCCATGAGGTGAATAAGAGCGGCGAAGTCTATTACTACTCGATGGAGTACATCGAGGGCGAACCCCTCGAGGGCTGGATGGACGAGTGCGAGGGTGGACGAGTTGATCCCAAGCGCGCCGTGCAGGTCTTCATTCAGATCGCCGGGGCCTTGGACTACGGCTTCCGCGCGGGCGTGATCCACCGCGAAATCCGGCCCAACTCGATCATGGTCTGTGACGACGGCCAGGCCAAGCTGGGCGACCTGGGCTTGGCCAAAGGCGAAGAGTCGCGCTTCTTCGACGGTGAGAATGCGGCCTATGTCGCGCCCGAACAGGTCAATAACGAACCCGTGGACACGCGCACGGACATTTACTGCCTGGGCTGTTGCCTGTTCCACTGCCTGACGGGGGAGGCGCCTTTTCAGGGCAGCTCGGCAGGCAGTTCGCCCAAGGAGGTGCTCTACCGCCGCCTCACCGCCCCAACACCCAACCCTCTGGAATACAACCCGAACCTGCCGCCGAGTCTGGCCAAAGTAGTCATGAAGATGATGGCCCGCAGCCCGGCGGCCCGCTACCAGACGCCCGCCGAGGTGGCCGAGGCCTTGAAGGCCGTCAGCTTCGTGGTGCCGGCCCACAAGAAGACGGTGCCGCTTCGCGGCGGCTTCAGGAGACCAGTTGCCGGCGCGCGCCCTGGTGCCGGCGCACGCCCTGCTTCCGGCGCACACCCGATGCCTGGCCGCAGGCCCCCACCCGGACACCCACAGGGTCTGCGCGACAAGCGGCGGCCAGGGAGGTAGGGGATTTTCGATTTTCAATTTTCAATTTTCGATTGTACCAGTGGGAGCGCTGGCGTCCCGCCGGCCTTGGCAGGCAGGGGATTTTCAATTCTGGATTTGAGCATGTCCGGGGGCGCAATCGAAAATCGAAAATCGAAAATTCTCAGAGTTCCGATGATGCTTTCTCCGCAGCGGCGCAAGACGGTCCAGGTGGCAATCGCTCACGTCAAAGTTGGCGGGGGCGCGCCTGTGGCCGTGCAAGCCATGACCAACACGGATACGGCGGACGCGCAGGCCACCGCCGCGCAAATCCTGGCCCTGGCCGGCGCAGGCTCCGAATTGGTCCGCCTCACAGTCAACCTTCCGCCGGCTGCCGCGGCCGTGCCGGAGATCAGAAAACGCCTGCACGACGCCGGGGTCAACGTGCCGCTTATCGGCGATTTTCATTACAATGGGCACAAGCTGCTGCACGACTGCCCGGCTTGCGCCAAAGCACTCGACAAGTACCGCATCAACCCCGGGAACGTGGGCCGGGGCAAAGCGCGCGACAGCCAGTTCGCCACGATTTGCCGGATTGCCGGAGACAACGGCAAGGCCGTGCGCATAGGCGTGAACGCCGGTTCCCTCAATCCGGAACTGGTGGCGGACAGGATGCGGGAGAACGTCGAGAAAGGCTGGGGCAAGGACGGCGAGGAGATCACCGCCGAGTGCATGTTGCACTCCGCTTTGCAGTCCACGCAGATGGCCTTGGAGTGTGGCTTGCGCCGCGAGCAGATCATCATCTCCTGCAAAATTTCCAGGCCGCCGCAACTGGTGGCGCTGTACCGCGAGCTCGCACGCCAGACGGAACAGCCGCTCCATTTGGGCCTCACTGAAGCGGGCATGGGCATGAAAGGACACATCTGGTCCGCCGCGCCGCTGGCCATTCTGCTGGCCGAGGGCATTGGCGACACGATCCGCGTTTCCCTGACGCCCGCCCCCGGCGGCGACAGGTGCGAGGAAGTGTATGCGGCTTGGGAACTGCTCCAGGCCCTGGGTTTGCGCAAGTTCGCGCCGTCCGTGACCGCGTGCCCCGGTTGCGGGCGCACCACCAGCACAACCTTCCAGGAACTGGCCCAAGAGGTGCAGAAACACGTGCGCGAACGCCTGCCGGCCTGGCGCAGGGAATATGCCGGTGTCGAGAACCTGACGCTGGCCGTGATGGGCTGCATCGTCAACGGGCCGGGCGAATCCAAGGCCGCCAACATTGGCATCAGCTTGCCGGGCACCGGCGAAGCGCCGCACTGTCCGGTCTACATTGACGGCGAGCAGCGGACCACGCTCCGCGGAGCGCCACAGGAACTGGCGGCGCAGTTCTGCGCGATTGTTGACGAGTATGTCAAGAGCAAGTACGGCCCAAGAGACAAGGAGTGAGGCAATGAGCGATTCGAAGAGACCAAAGACACGTCACAGTCGCGAGGTCTTCCATCCGGTTACGCCAACGGAGAAGAAGATAGCCGCGGAGATCAAGAAGTATTACGAAGACAAGAAACGTAATTCCGAGATGAACCATGAATGATGGAAGACAGTAAAGGCCAAAACGTGAGCGAAGTTATTCATCATTCATCGTTCAGCATTCAGCGTTTGCGTGTTCTGATCATCCACAACCGTTATCGCCAGCCCGGCGGCGAAGACGTGGTCGCTGCTGCGCAGGCCCGCCTGTTGCGCGAAAAGGGGCATGAAGTGCTGCTCCTCGAAAAGGACAATCGCGAGATTGACGGTTACGGACTCCTGCGCAAAGCGGCCCTCTTTTTTCATACGGCTGACAATCCCTTCGCCGCGGCCGAAGTGCGCAAGGCCGTGCGCGATTTCAAGCCGCAGGCCGCGCACATCCACAATACCCTGCCGCTGTTCAGCCCCTCGATCTACGCGCCCTTGGCCAAAGCCGGCGTGAAGGTCATCCAATTCCTGCACAATTACAGGCTGCTCTGCGCGGCGGGCACGCTGTACCGCCAGGGCGCGCCGTGTGTGCTCTGCGCCGATGGCGACCCCAGTCCTGCCGTTGCGCACCGCTGCTGGGCAGATTCGGAATTTGCCAGCCTGGCTTTCACGCGCATGTTGCGGCGGCATCGGCGCCTGCGGACCTGGCACGAGAAGGTGGACCTTTTCGTGGCGCTGAACTCCTACATGCGCGGCCTGACAGTCCAGCACGGCCTCGTGCCCGCGGACAAAATCGTGGTGCAGCCCAATTTCCTTTACGTGGAAGCGCCACCGGCCGCGCCGGACGCCGTGGGAGCGGGCTTCCTCTTCGCCGCGCGTCTTGTGCCGGAGAAAGGCGTGGCCACACTGTTGCGGGCGCATGAGTTGTGCCGTGAAGCGCGCCTGGAGATAATCGGCGATGGCCCGCTGCTGCCGCCGTCCCCGGCCCCGCCCTTCGCCGGCCGTCTGCCGCGCGAAGAGGTGCTGAGGCGTCTGGGCGCGGCGCGCGCGCTGAT
>JBEKKG010000805.1:0-3901 GCA_050010835.1 Planctomycetota bacterium | reverse complement strand
GCTTGCTTATTTACCCATACCGGCCCGAGCCGTTGTTCGACACTCGAGTTGCGGTTGTTCTTAATTTTCAGGAGTTCATATGCTTAAGCAAGTTCAAAAGGGCTTCACTCTCATCGAATTGATGATCGTGGTTGCCATCATCGGCATCTTGGCCGCGATCGCGATCCCGGCCTATCAGGACTACGCCATCCGCTCAAGAATCACGGAAGGTTTGACTCTTGGGTCGGCGGCGGAGACCCTGGTAGCGGAAGGATTCCAGTCCGGCGATATGTTGGGAGTCACTGCGGCTTCGGTTGCTAATAACGCGGCGTGTAATGCCGGTGGTTTTTGTGCTTCGAAGTACGTGGGCACTCTGACGATTGCCGCCGGTACCGGAGTAATCACCATAGGCTACAACGTGAACCCGTTGACTGGTGGCATACCGCAGCTCGCCGGCGCGAATCTGATCACGCTAAGCCCCTACATCAATAAGACTCCGCTCGCAGGTGGCCTGTCGGGCAGTATCGACTGGGCTTGCGCATCGATCGCCCAAACGACGGCAGCGGCTGAGATGGGTGCGGCGATCCCGACCCCAGGGTCTGTCCTGGCGAAATTCGTTCCGACGCAGTGCAAGTAAAGGGCTAGATTGCTTCTTTAGCACGCTGAACGCGCTTCTTTGGAGGGGCTTTCTTTTTTTTGAAATTCCATTTCTTGGCCTCCAAGGCGTCAAATACGATAATGGGAACCGAATCACGCTGTATCGCAGTTGGGATGTGCGAACATAATGTTTGCGTCCCCTCGTCGATTGTCGGCGCAGGGCGACGCTTGCATGCTGTCGCATCCTTGGGGTATCTCATAAGTCCATGAATGACAATGCTTTAGCAGCGACGGGGGGCACCAGTCGAGTCGCCTTGGGCGGCCTCGCCTTTGCCGGCTGTGCCCTTGTGCGGCACGCCTGCGGCCCTCAAAAAGTTCTCGCGGGCGGAAGGTGCGGACTCGCGTGTGGAGACGGCAGGCTCCGCTTCACGGCGTTTGATCTGCACTTCATCCTCAGTTGCGGCGCCCTTCTGCCCCACCAGATTGTCAAGCCAGCCGGGATTGCCGGCCGCGTAAGCGCCGCCCTCCGGAGTTTGCTGCGAGGATTCCGGCTTGGGAGCAGTGGCCACATTCTTCTGGCACCCCGTAACGAACAGGACACCGCAGACGAGCGCGGCCACAGCGCAGTGGCGGCCAGGGGATTGGAGAGGACGCGGTTGGAGGGCAACCGGTGAATACATAGATCTCTCCCTGATGGCCACCGCCCACAGAAGATGACTCCCGGGAGCGTGGCATCTCTCCACCATCCCCCCGGACAGGTTCGCGAGCGGATCGCCATCAGAGATGGAATCCAATAAGATTATCGGCTGTTTCGTTGCGGCGCTCAAGACGAATCCAGAAGGATACCGGCAGTCCTTCAGTCTGCGAGCCGCGCGCGTAAGCAAGCGGTCGCGGGGAGCGCTCCGTGACGCGCTGTGGGACTAGGGGAGGAATAGGAATTATGAATCCGCTCCCTTATGGCTGCGGCTCAGACTGAATGGTTGCCGCTCGGCCATATTCTTTCCGGATCGTCGCGGGGTTGCCTGCGGCCAGGCTGTTGTCAGGCACGGAATCGAGCACCACCGCGCCGGCTGCAACAGTCGCGTGCGCACCAATGGTAATCGGGCCGAGGACTTTGGCGCCCACGCAAATCACAGCGTCGTCTTTCACGTGCGGAAAACCGTCCTGCTCCCGCGCGCCGCCGCGGCCGCCCAGCACGACGCCGCCGTATATCTCGGCGTAGTCGTCAACCAGGACGCCCTCGCCGATGACAATGCCCACGGAATGGATCAGCGCCACACCGCGCCCGAGCCGCGCCGCGGGATGAATGTCCGCTCCGGTGCTCAGAATGGCCAGGCGGCGCAGCAGCGCCGGCAGGACCGGGACATGGGCGCGGTGCAGCGCGTGCGCGCAGCGGTGCAGTACCAGCGCCTGGGTGCCGGAGTCGAGCAGCAGCCGGCCGCAGCGCCGGAGCAAACCGCCTTCCCGCCGGCGCGCGCGCGTCACGGCTGCAGCGTCCGGTATTGTTGGGCCGTCAAGTTTGCCGTCTTGTCCCATGAGAACTCCGCCGCCTTGCGCAGTCCCGCCGCGCGCAGTGTAGTGCATCTGCCGCCATCCTGCCATAGCCGGGTGAGGCTCTGCGCCAGCGCCGCGGCCTCGTTCCGGGCAAAGAACTCCGCGGCCCCGGCAAAGAATTCGCTGTGCACAGGGATATCGGAACAGATCGTGGGCACCCCGCAAGCCATCGCTTCCAACGGCGGCAGATCAAAGCCCTCTCCCAGCGACGGCGCCAGAAAAAGGCGCGCGGCTTGGACGAGTTCCAGATACTCCTGGTCGCCGAGGCCCAGCGCCCAGCGCACCTGGGCGGCCAGGCCGGCGCCTCGGATGAAGGCGTCCAGTTCCCGCCGGTAGGCCGGGGTGCGCGGCAGTCCGGCCAGCACCAGCAGCGCGCCCTGGCGCCGCAGGTCCGCACACTGCTCAAAGGCGCGTAAGACCAGCAGGAGGTTCTTGCGCGGCTCAATCGCCCCCGCGTAAAGCACGTAGGGCTGTTCCAATCCCAGCCGCTTCTGGGCGGCGTTGGGCAATGCGCCGGCCGGCGCGGGCCTGAAGAAACCGTGGTCCACGCCATTGGGGATGGCCGCAATGCGCGCTGCCGCTTCCGGGAACAGCCGCGCCAGATCCTGCTGGGTGCTGGAGCTGACGGTCAGGATCCGGGCGCAGCGCCGCACGGTGCCGGGCGTCAGCAGCCGGACCAGCGCATTGCTGAAGCCGGGGCACTCCCGCGGCATCGTCAGCGGCAAGACGTCATGGATCGTCACCACGACCGCGCAGCCTGGAAATGGAGGAGCGATGCGCTGGACGTGCAGGACATCGAGACGGTGCCGCCGCGCCAGCCAGGGCAGCAGCAAGGGGCGTTCGAGCAGCGGGTTGGCAGTGAGCAACGGCACCGCCTGAACGTTGCGCAGGCCTTCCCAGAGGCCGCGGCACTCCAGGGCCTTGCGGACGAAGAAGAGATACTCGTGCTCGGGCGCCGCGCGCGGCAGGCGGAGCGCCAGTTCGCGCACATAACGCTCCACCCCGCCCTTTCCTTTGCCCAGGATATGCGCGTCAATCCCGATGCGCATGGTTTTCTCCCGGCAGGGCGCCGCCCGGAACCAGCAGGTCCCGCAGGCACTGCCATGCGGCCGCGGCGGCCTCGCGCTCCCCCTGCCTGCGCAGCAGGCTCCCCAGGCCGCGCAGCAGCACGCGCACGGCCAGGCCCGCCGCCAGCAAGCCGCAGGCGCAAGCATAGCCGCAGGGGCCATTATGCGCCCGCAGCAGCCGCAGGTAATTCCGTTGGTGCAGGACGTGGTGGCGCAACATGGCCTCGGGCGAGCGAGTACTGGCGCCGCAGACATGGGTGATGGCGTGTGCCTGGAGCCGGTGGATCGTCCAGCCTTTCCCGCGCAGCCGGCGGCACAAGTCCAGGTCTTCGGCGTACAGGAAGTACTCCGGGTCGAAGCCCCCAACCTGCGCGAAGGCCTCGCGCCGCAAGACCATGCACACCCCAGAGATCCAGCCCACTTCCATGTCCGGCTCCGCAACGTGCTCCGTGAAAACGCCGGCGAAGAAGCGCGAGCGCGGGAACAACCGGCTCAGCAGCAAAGTCTGGTTGAACACGCGCCGCAGGCCCGGCAGGTGGCCGCAGGTCTTAGGCTGTGGAGCGCCGTCCGGCAAGAGCACCTGCGGCCCCACCGCGGCCGCGTCCGGGCGGGCTTGCAGAAACGCCACCAACGCGCCGGCCGTGTCGCTCCGGAGTTGGGCGTCGCTGTTCAGGAACATCAGCCAGGGCGCGGTGCTGGCAGCC
>JBEKKG010000804.1:0-3901 GCA_050010835.1 Planctomycetota bacterium | reverse complement strand
AAGCAACCAAGGGAACCGTTGCGCGGACGGGCGGAAGAAAGTGTCGCCGCGCCCCGCCCCGCCGACCTGCGCTTTCACGCTGCCGCGCGCCTATTACAATGCGCTTGTTTTGGGCCTAGAAGCGGCCTCCGCTGAAAACGCTCGCTCACGCTCGGCCTGTGCAGCGAGCGCGGCGCTCGTTTCGTCTTTTGGCGTTTCGATTTTAGGCTGTTGTTCTGCCTGGGGTGTTCTCTTCTCCTGCGCCCCTTTCTTTTCTTCAGTCTTGCGCGTATTTGTTGCCTGCTCGTCGCTCTTGCCGCTACTCATTATCACGGCAACAAGCGCAAGGAGCAGGGCAACCCCGGCGCCGATGTACAGCGCGGGATTGCCTGAGACCTGTTTTCTTGCAGGATGCTTCTTTGGCCTTCGCTGGTTCTGGTCAACCGCCCCGGCGGTTCCCTGGACCTTCCTGAGTTGATCTTCCCGCATTGTCAGGTCCCTCCTTTGTGTGCCGTTCTTATACCAGCCCCCTTAACTGGTTTACCCCGGACTTCCGCCTCCCTGCTGGCCATTTTTCTATGCGGTGAATAATGCGGGCTAACGCCTAGAACGGGTTTATCACCTGCTTCGTGCCCCAGATGCTGAGTTCCTCGATGAAGCAGTTGTCGGGCACGTCAATGCAGTGCACGATGGAGCGGGCGAAGTCGCGGGCCGAGGGAAAGCCAGCCAGCCAGGCGTCGTCAATCTTGGCGGCTTTGCAGAAATTCGTCCGCGCGGCGCCGGGGATGAAGTTGGTGGCGCGCCCGCCCCATTCGAGCATCTCCAGATGCAGGCAGCGCGTGTAAGCCACCAGCCCAGCTTTGGCCGCGGTGTACACACCCCAGTTCGGCCAGGAGTGGTATGCGCAGGCGCTTGAAACATTGACGATCAGCCCGCTGCGCTGCTTCTTCATGTACGGGATGGCTTCGCGGCAGCCCTTGATGACCGAGGCGAGATTGATGTCGAGCGTTTCCTGGAGGCTGGCGTCGTCCATGGTTTCGGTCCCAGCGATCTTCACGCCCGCCCCGTGGTTGTTTACCAGCACGTCCAGGCGGCCGAACTTCTCGAGGACCTGCTTGAAGAGCCGCTGCCAATCCGCCGTCTTCGTCGCGTCGGCCCGGACGGCCAGCAGACTGTCCCCCTTGAGTTCCGCGGCGGCGGCTTGGAGCTTGTCCTTTTGCCGCCCGGTGATGGCCACCTTGGCCTGGCGCTCCAGCAGAATCCTGGCCGTCTCCAGGCCGAACCCGCTGCTCCCGCCGGTGACGACCACGACTTTGCCGCTGACGTAATCTTCCATGCCTCAAGCTCCTTCATTCCTTGATGATGATTGCCGGATCGCTCTGCGCCTTGTAATCCTTGCGGTAAGCGGGGATGCGGCTCAACGGATCGTCCTCGGGCCGGGGTTCCGCTTCGGGCGCCGGCTTGGGCAGGCCGCGGCCCTTCAGCCCTTCCGGCAGCTTGGAGTCCACCAGGCCGCCCACGGTTTGCCCGGACATCTCCACCCGGCCGGTCGGCTTGCCCACGATGGTCTCAAACAGCGCCAACTGCACCACGTAATCCAGTTGGCGGCCAATGAAATCCCTTTTGGCGGCCAGCAGCGCGTCTTCGGCTTGGATGACCGCGAAACTGTCTTTAAGTCCGCTCACAAAGCTGACCTTCACGGCGGCCACGGCCAGCTTCGCCTGCTCGACCAGTTGGCCCCCAATGAGCAGGCCTTTTTCGTCCTGGCGGAGCGAGCGCACGCTGAGGCGCACGTCGGCCTCCACGGCCGTGCGGGCGAGCTTCAGATCCAGCTCGGCTTTCTCCACAGCCAGCAGCGCCCTTTCGTACGCCGCGCGGTCCTTGATCTTGCCCCACGGGAACGTGGCTTGGACCCCGGCGCTCCAAAAGTTGACCTCTTTGCCGTTGTCAGCTTCCAGAACCGAGCGCCCGTTGGCGTCGCGCCCGAAGCCGCCCACCAGGTCAATCTGGTGGCCCAGGCCGTCTTTGGCCAAGAGCCCCTGGACCTTTTGGATGGCGAGCGTGCGGCGGGCGTTGAGCAAGTCAAGCCGGTTGTTGAGGGCCTCCTGGAGGACGACGCTGTCATCGAAGTGCGTGGCCTGGGCCAGCACTGCCGGCTCGCCCACGGGTTGGCCATTCCTGGTCACCTTGAGGTAAACCGTGCCCGCGGCCTCGTCCGAGATGATGGCCTTGGTCTCGCCAGGCGCGGTCTTTTCGCCGAAATCCACGAGGGGCGCGTCCACCCGAAGCTGCTCGGCCAGGTCCACGTCCAGGAGCCGCTTGAGGTTGTCGAAGGCCGTCTCAAGAGCGGTCTCATCGGTGATCAGGTCCAGTTCGCGGCTGCGCACCTGTACTTCCGCGTTGAAAACGTCCAACTGCGTTACCTGGCCGGCGTTCTTGCGCACCTCGGTAAGCACCAGGAAGGCCTTGGCTGAATTCACCGCCTGCGTGCTCACTTCGCGGTTCTGGATGGCGCGGATCACGGCGGCATAAGCACTGCGGACGCTGAAGATGACCTGCTGCACGGCGAGGTCCAGCGAGCCGCGGGAGATCAGCCGGTTGATGCGCGCCGTGCGGATTTCCGCGAGGCCCACATCGGTGCCCCGGCCCTTCCACAAGGGCTGGCGAAGGCTGACGCTGGCCGGCCCGCTGTTGTAAGCGCTATTCTTGGCGATCGCGTCGGAGAGAGAAAAGCCCAACACGGTGCCCCAGGGAGAACGCTGCGTCACGCTGCCGCCAATGTTCGTCAAACCGCCGTTGACCGGGGTGTTGAATGGGCCCAAGGAACTGGTCGTCGTGGCGGGGATGGTGGTGTCGGCGGATTGGATGACTGACTGTGTAAGAGCCCCGTTTTTTGAGCTGCCGAGCTGGGTCAGGTTGGAGCTGAACCCAGGGTAATACTGCGCCCAGGCTTCGCGCACGCCGATGTCCGAGAGGCGGTCGTTAAGGCGGGCCTCCAGCAGATTCAGGTTCTTCTGGATGGCCAGTTCAACGGCTTCGTCCAGCGACAGGTAGTACCCCGAACCGCCGGACGCAGCGCCGCCATTCGCGGGCTTGGCCGCCTTGGCCTGGTCCGCGGCCGCCGCGGGTTCCGCGACCGGCACAGCGGCGCTCTCGGGGCCGGCGGTGGACGCGTTGACAGGGGCCGGCGCGGTGCCGTCGTCAAGCACCGGCGCGTCCGGGTTGACGAACTGGCCTTGCCTTCCGGGAGGCTGGGCTTCTCCGGCACTGAGCGCCGGCAGCCAGAGCAGCGCTGCCAGAACGAGAACTGATTTGTACCGCACGCCCGCTGTGGGCGGAAGGATCGGCAACATCGAAGAAGTCCCCCCAAACAAAAAGACTACCCTTACTCCCCACCATCGCACAAAGCCGGGCAATGTCCAGCACGCCTTCTTCACCGCAGAGACACAGAGAAGGCATTCTCGATTTTCGATTTGAGCATGTCCTGGAGCGCAATCGAAAATCGAAAATTCATTTACCGCTCCTGTGCCGCCCGCTCATGGGCGGCGAAGACTTCGCGCAAGGTCTGCATGGCGCCGGAGACGACCGTCTTTTCGGCGCCGGACAGCGGCTCCAGCATCTCGGCCAGCCGCTCGCGGGCGGCTTCGCGCGCCTCCAGAAAAGCCGCTTTCCCCCTGGGGGCCAGAGTCAGGTCCACCCGGCGGCGGTCTCCCAGGCTGTCGTTGCGCGCCACCAACCCGCGTGCCACCAGGCCGTCAATCATTTTGGACATCGAGGGTCTCGTCAAGCCTACGTATTCCGCGGCCTGAGACGGCGAGGCCGCCGCGCAATGGTACAGAAAGGCCAGGGTGCGGAACTGCGGCACCGAGAGGTCGAACTGGCGCCGCCGCCGCACTTCGCTGCGAATCGTGCGCATGACCAG
>JBEKKG010000803.1:0-3901 GCA_050010835.1 Planctomycetota bacterium | reverse complement strand
TCGCTGGGCGAGGAGCGGGCGATTGTGGTCGCGGCGCAATTGGACGCACGCCTGGACACGCCCAAACCCGCAGATCTGCACAGCGTCGGCACCCTGGCCACGGTGCACAAGGTTGTGCGCATGCCCAACCAGAGCCGGTTTGTGTTCACCGAGGGCGTAAGCCGGGTTCGGCTGCTAAGGTTCGTCCAGTCGGAGCCGTTCATGGTGGCCGAGGTGGAGACGCTGGAGGACGCCGAGCAGGCGGCTTCGCCTGAGTTTGAGGCGCTGGTACGCAATGTAGTGGGCCAGTTCCAGCAGATCGTTTCGGAGTCGCCGACTCTTTCGGACGAATTGAAGACGATTGCCGCGAACATCGAGGAACCGTCCAGGCTGGTGGATTTCGTAGCGTCGTCACTGCCCTTCCTGACCACGGACGACAAGCAGCAGTTGCTGGAGACGCCGGGGATCGCCGAGCGGCTGGAGCAGTTGAACAAGCTGCTGGCCAAGGAGATCGAGGTGCAGCAGTTGCGCACCAAGATCCAGACCGAGGTGCAGGACCAGGTGCAGCAGTCGCAGCGCGACTACTACCTGCGCGAGCAGTTGAAGGCCATCCAGAAGGAATTGGGCGAGCAGGACGAGGGACAGCGCGACATCGACGAGCTGCGGCAGAAGATTGAAGCCGCGGGCATGCCCGAGGATGTGAAGAAGGAAGCATTGAAGGAGCTGGCGCGGCTGCAGCGGATGTCGCCCATGGCCGCGGACTACTCGCTTACCCGGAATTACATCGAGTGGCTGGCGGTGTTGCCGTGGGCCAAGAGTTCGGGGTCGAAGATCGACATCAATGTGGCCAAGCAGATTCTGGACGAGGACCACTATGGGCTCAAAAAAGTGAAGGACCGGATTCCGTGTTGCAGTTCTTCACGCCGTCAGCTCCCGGATTGTCAACCCGACAGCACACGGTCGCCTCGTCAGTACCCGTACTCTCTACATCGAGGGCCAGGCATTCATACTTCGCCAAGTCCCAATGTCCCTGCGGCGCTTTGAACGTCACGCCGGGCCACTCATTCTTATGGCCGCTGGCGATTTGCAGCGCGGCGGCGGCGTCACCGCCTGCCAGGCTGACCTTGACATCCGTGGTTGTGAGTTTCGAGACATCAAAGTCCTTCTCGAAAGCAAAGAGGACTTCATCGCCGAGCGCTATCGTGCCGCCAGCCCAAACGAAGACCAAGACGATAGCCAGCAAGACCTGTGCGGAAGCCACGGTTGACCCCTCCTCAAGAAAAGCCAGTCATTCTGCCGCCGCAAAGAGTTCCGCCAGCGACAACCTGAAGCCGGGCAACACGTCTTCGCCGTTCAGGCTGCCGTCTAGATGTACAACTCGCACTTCGCGGCCTTTCCGGTACACGCGTGCGGTGTGCGTTCGTGGATCAAGCACCCAGACCAGAATCACGCCCGCGGCGAGGAACATCTCCACCTTCTCGGTGATTTCCGACCACCTGTCGGTGGGTGAAACCACCTCAACGCACAAGTCCGGCGGGACCTTGAAGTAGCCCTTCACTCTTCCTCTGGACGGCAGGCGGCCAGCGCGGATGAACGCGACGTCAGGGCCACGGACCGTATCCGGATCCCGCTCGAGGATTATGCCGGCGTCACCACAGGAGACCTTGCCCAGCCGTTTCTGCTTTACGTGGAGGCCTATCTGGAATCCAATCTCGAACTCCAACAACCCATGCTCCCCCCCAGGATTGCTCAAAGGCACCACCTTTCCGCGGACCAGCTCGCATGGTCCCTCATCGGGGAGTTCAGCAAATTCCTCAGCCGTCATGAGCCGCTGCACACGCGGTCGCGGACGTTCCAGCAATTGTGCGGTCGTCATAGTCATGCTCCTCACGCTGTTATCATAGCCTCAAGGCGCCGAAAGAAAAGTGCGCGGCCCACAGGAGTTCAGCCTAAAGCCGAATGCTTGCTCTTTCACACATCTGCCGCGCCCGCGCATACACCAGGCCCAGCGAGAACCAGAACGGCAGCGCATACGAAGGCCCCTCCAGCCCCACCGTGAAGAACGAGAATATGAGCGTGTAGAAAAAGTAGAGCACGAGCACTTCCAGCCAGGCCCTGGCGCCACTGTACGCAGTCGGCGCTCCGCTCCCTTCCGGCGGCTCATCCAGCGCCTTCACCGCCGCATATAGTGCTGACCCAACCAGCGCCAGCAGCAAAACCAAGCCTATAATGCCATAGCGATACAACACGTTCAGGAAACTGTTGTGCGGGTTAAGTCCGCCTGGATCGCGCTCATGATGGAAATGCGTGTGCTCCAACACGCCGTTGAAGTCCCACGCCTGCCCTACGCCTGCGCCCAGAACCGGGTGGCCGTGTTTCCAGTCATGCAGCATGCGCCGCCACAACAGCAGCCGCCAGATGTTGTTGATTACGCTGTCCCCGCCGTTGTCTCTGGCGGCCCTGTAGACGGTCTCCAGCTTGTGTGCTTCCGGGTCACTCAACACTACGCCGGGCTTATGCGCCGAAGGAAACATCATTCTTGGATCGTCAGGCACTGCGGCGCGGTCGTAAAGATCCAGCAACTCGCGGTACGTCCGCCACGACCAGGCGTTAATCTCTTCAGACTCCTGGGCATTGAACTTCAGAACGCCACGGCACGCCAGGAAGATCAGGCCGTACAGCACCACCAGCAGCCCGGCGCGCTTCAGCGTTTCCAGTTGGCCGCGGCACGCCATCCAGCCGGCCAGCAGCAGGTAGAGCACGAGTGCGCCGCCGAAGCTCGCCAGCACGGAGGATTGCAGTGTGCGCTGGCCTTGCCGCCAGCCCGCGAACAACATGGCCCCCAGCGCCAGCCCTTGCCAGAAGAAACTGCGGCCCTCTATCACGAACATCCCCAGGCCCAGGATGGCGATTGCCAGGGTCTCTTGCCCGAACAAGCTCTCATTTGGGTATAGGCTCATGGGATCAGGTTTGGGATTCAGCAACCCGCAGGTGTCCAAGACCGCACACAGCAGGGAGAGCCCCAGCGCGCACAGGACCGCCTGGCGCACCTCCACTTCCCACCCGCCAAAGAAGAGAAACGCATAAAGGAAGAAGACCGCGTACCACGCCAGAGCGCTCTGGCGCAAGATCAGATACAATGTTGTGCCGCTGCTGCAATACGCCGCCAGCGCATGTCCGCCTCCCCAGAGCAGGAATGCCAGAGCGATCCAGAAGCCCGGCCCCAGTCCTCTGGCCTGCTGGGGAATGCCCGGGGTCCGCCAAGTCCGGTCAGTTCCGCGCTTCCAGGCGATGAGTACCGCTATGGGCAGCAAAAGGACCAGGCACAGCTCGGTCACATATAGGTGCGCCAGCCGCCCGCTCGTGACGCCAAACAACTCGCCCAGGTTGCGATGCGCGAACTCTCGCCTGAACAGCAGGTGCCCCGCCAGCAACAGCAGCAGCAGCCAGCGCCCCAGAGCCGTCAGAGTGCCGAGTACTGAGTGCTGAGTACTGAGTGTTTGGTCCTGAGTGGTGGGTTCTGAGTCCTGAGTCATGTACGCCTCACTTGTCACCTACATAAAAATCGTACCACATTTCGCCGAATTGTGGCTCGCGCAATTTAGCAAAATGCGCGACAGCCTTAGTCCGCGCAATTTAGCAAAATGCGCGACAACGCGCCGCCCACCACTCAGTACTCAGTACTGTTCTTGTCCCATCCCAAACGCTGCAGCACCAGCCGCACGATGAAGTACGGGTTATAGAAAAGATACCGCTTCCACAGCCGCCGCGGCTCGGCACAGAAACGGAAGAACCACTCCAACCCGGCTTGCTGCATCCACTCAGGCGCCTGCGGCACGCGGCCGCTGTGGAAATCGAAGGCCGCGCCCACGCCGATCTGCACGGGGTTGAGCTGCGCGGCGTGGCGGTGCATGAAACGTTC
>JBEKKG010000802.1:0-3906 GCA_050010835.1 Planctomycetota bacterium | reverse complement strand
GCCCACGTGGCGCTGGGCGGCGGCAGCGGCATCGTCCCGCTGGTGTTCTTCTATCGCCGCTGCGCTGTTTCGCCCTGTCCTCCGCGGGGGGAGTGGCCGGGCGCAAGGGAGGCGGTTCCGTGGCGCCTCATCCTGGGTACGCGCACGGCAGCCCAGTTCCCCAAGGACGAAATTGTCGCCACGCCGGGCCAACTTATCCGTGCCACCGACGACGGCTCGGCCGGCTTTCACGGCACGGTTGTCGAGGCCCTCCAAGCGCTGCTCGACGGCGAATTGCAGGGCAAGCGCGCGGGCATCTATGCCGCGGGGCCGGAGGCCATGCTGCGCGCCGCCGCGCGGCTGGCGCGTGCGCGCGGCCTGCCGTGCCGCGTGTCGCTCGAACAGCGCATGGCCTGCGGCGTGGGCGTGTGCCGGGCCTGCGTGGTGGACGGCGCGGCGCCCCATCCCAAGACCGGCCTGCGCCGGCGCACCGTCTGCCAGGACGGTCCGGTCTTCGATATTGAGGAACTGGCGGGGTGGTGAACGCCGGAATGTATTCTGGCTTTGTGCGCCGCAGAATGTATTCTCTCCTTCGTTGTAGCGCGACCCTCCGGGTCGCGGCTCGATCCGGAGGATCGAGCTACTTCCGCAGGAAGGAGACCGTAAGCCATGCCTATAAGGATAACATTGGACAGCAAGCTGATTGAGGAAGCCCGCAAGCTCGGAAAGCACAAGACAAATAAGGACGCGGTCATTGCGGCACTGAATGAATATGTTGAGTACCTTTGCCGGAAGGGCATTTTGAAAATGATGGGGAAAGTGGATTACTATCCTGAATATGATTACAAAGCCCTGCGGAGGAGAAAGCGCGCTTGAGCGTACTCGTGGACACCTGTGTGTGGTCCCTGGGTCTCCGCCGGAAAGAACCGTTGTCCCTGAGTGCGCGCCAAAGAAGATTGGTTGAAGCGTTGGCCAAACTGGTCAGCGAAAGGCAGGAGGTCTTCATTGGACCTATAAAGCAGGAAACCCTCTCCGGGGTCAGGAATGCGGTGCTGTTTGGCCAATTGCGCAAGTACTTCGCCAAGATGCATGAAGTGCCAATGGAACCGGACGATTACGTGCGCGCGGCACGATTCTTCAACACGCTCGTAAGCAAAGGCATAACCGGAAAATCAGTTGACTTGATGATTTGCGCTGTCGCCTACCGACTCAACATCCGGATCTTCACGACCGATAAGGATTTCACGAACTTCGCGCGCGTACTTCCCATAAGGCTCTACGTTGTTGAGTAACGCCTGTGAACGCGCTCCTCAATCGTCTCCGGGCTCGACGGCTGCCTTGGGCGCGCTATGTTTCGGCTGTGCCAGTATCTGCGCCGCCGTGGCCGCATCGAGCGGCACGCGGCACAACAGGAACGTGGCAGCCAAATGCCCTGCGCGTTCCTGCACGCGCAGTTTAGTGCTGCACTGGAGCGGCGCCTCGGGGAGGAGCCGCTGGACTTCCTCAAGGGCCCCTTCAGGCGCCACGACGAAGAACAACTTGCCTTCTGCGACGCGTGCGGCGGCAATTGCGCGCAGCTCTCCGCGGTCGAGGTTTTCGGTAACCATGACCTCGCCGGGCGCGCGCAGAATATAGGCCATGAAACCGGCCGTTTCGCCAAACCCGCACAAGGAGTGGATCACGCTGCCCGCCGGCACGCTCTTCACCGCCAGCTCGGCGAACGCCTGTCCCTGCGGGTACTCGCTGACGGGCAGTCCAAGACGATGCAGCAGGGCGGCAAAGGCCTGTGTCCGGGGCTGCGCGGCATGTTGATGCGGAACCAGTAGCCCATAGTGCAGTGGCGGCCCGGCCAGACCCAAGAGCAGCAGAACCAGACTCGCATTGCGCTGCCAGCGCACCGCGAAGCGGCGCACCAAGGGGGCCGTCAGCAGGAGCACCGCGAAAGGATACCAGGGCAGCAGGTAGCGTTCCTCCTTGCTCCGGATGCAGGAGAAGACCACGAAGAGGCCTGCTACGAGCACCGCGAGGGCGCGCTGCCGTTTGAAATCCTTGACAGCCAGCGGCAGGAAGACTGCCCAGGGCAGGAGGCCCGCCAGCCCGTGAACCAGGTAATAGTGCCACTCCTTGGAGTGCATGATTCCGGCCCCCGGGTTGTACTGGCTGAACAGCAGGTGCAGATATTCCGTGTCGCCGCGCAGATAAATGGGCAACCCCCAGGCCAGAGGCAGGATGGCAAACCCCAGCCCGAAAGCGGCCAGCCCTGGCAGGCGCGGCCGGCGCAGATCCTTCCGGCCCCAAGGCGCCGCCAGGATCAGCGCCAGCGCAAACAAACCTACGTAGTAGATCCCGTAGGGCCCTTTCGTCAGCAAAGCCAGTCCACCCGCGACTCCGCTCAAGAAACAGCAAAGCAGGGCGCCGCGCAGCGTGGCCGCGGCCATCCCCGCCGCCAGCCCCAGGCTTTGCCCCACCAATGCCGCCGCGAAGATCATGTCCGGGCGCGCGGTGTGCGACCAACGGGCGAAGCCCACTGAGCCCAGCAGGGCGAGGGCCGCAAAGAGCGCCGTATCCCGGTTGAGCAGGATGCGCCCCAGAAAGTAAAACATGATGGCGGAGGCGCTCGCCGCGAGAGCCAGCGGCAGCCGCAACAGGAACATGGACGGGCCGCCACAAAGGTTGAAGAGCAGGGCGGCGGCCGCATGCAGCACGGGCGGTTTGTATTCGTACAGTTGGCCCAGCAGGCGTGGCACAAAATAGTCGCCGCTCTGTGCCATTTCCGCCGCGATGACCCCGTGCCTGGCCTCACGCGGCTGCCACTCCACGCCCTGGCCGAGGAAGAGGAAACAGGCCACCCCTGCCGCCAGCAGGATCAGGCCGCAGTCCGCAAGCGTTTGTCTGCGCGTGCCGCGTGCGGCAAGTTCCTCAAGCGGGGTGTTCAAGCCGGACATAAGCGCTCCGCTTGCGCCAGCAATTCCGGCGGGGGCAAAGAACGCCATGCGCCTCCGGGGCCGAGTGCCTCGGCGAACTCCGCCCACCGTTGCAGTTCCGCGCGCGCGGCGGGTTCCTGCGCGTGCGGCTGCCAGAAGCCGTACACGTCCTCCAGCGCCAGCGGCGGCAGTTCCTGGTCGCGGCGCCAGCGGCCCGTCAACACCGCGCGCAACGTGCAGCGCAACTCGTGATGCTCACGGTCCAGCGTCCGCAGGAAGCGCAGCGAGAAGCGCAGGTCAATCAAGACCGGCTCCCACGTGCCTTGGCGCACTATGATGTTGGCGGGGCCCAGGTCCCCCTGCCGCAAGCCGCGGCGGTGCAGCGCCGTCCAGCCGCGGAGGATCCCCAGCGCTGCTTTGCGGAGCCGGGCCGGCCCGCCGCCCTTGAACTGCGGCTCATTCAGGGCTTCCAGCAGCGAGCACCCGGGGAGATACTCCATCTCCAGGCAGGGGACCGGCACACGGCAGCCGCCGGCGCGGTCGTCAAAACGGAGGCGGAAGCAGCGGAAATAGCGGACGAGATTGGGATGCCGGGGCACGCACCACGGCAGCGCCTTCAGGCGCAGATAGTTGTAAAGAGTGGGACGGTTGCGCCAGCGGTCCATGGCGAAGGGCGCCGCGGCCCGCAAGGCCACGTCGCCGTGTTGCGGACTGTGCGCGCGGAAAACGCGCGCGTCCCGACCGCAACTCAAAGGGCGCAAGTCCCGGTAACCGCGCGCCGCCAGTTGCGCGGTGGCTTGCTGCACGAAACCGGCCGCCTCGTCGCGCGCGTGCCCCGCGGCGGCCAGTTCCTCGAAGTTGGGCAGCGGCTGGGCATTCATGCCGGCACTCGCGCCAGTATGATCAGCTCGCGCGCAAACCAAATGGGCGCCAGTCTCTTCAGAATCTTGTTGCGCGACGAGGCAATCTTCAGCACCTGAAACCCCGTTTGTTCCAACAGGGC
>JBEKKG010000801.1:0-3906 GCA_050010835.1 Planctomycetota bacterium | reverse complement strand
CGCATTCCTTTGACAGGCTCCATTCAGACTCGGATCACGGCAATCAATATCTCAGGAACGTGACTCTGGTGCAAGTGTTTCGACTTTGTCTTCAATGCGCTCTCAGGGACCATTGAGCTCATCCGCTGGACGCTTGAACCAGGATAGGGCACAATCGGCTTGGTTGTGCTTGCGCCCCGCTTCAACGTCAGGGAGAAGAAATGCTGCGACTGCGACGACATTGCACTGGGTTGGTGCTGCTCCAGGTTCTCACCGTTCCCTGCTTCATCTCCGCAACCCTCCACGCGGAGGATTGGCCTCAGTGGCGCGGCTCGCAGCGTGACGGCGTGTGGCGCGAGGACGGCATCCTTGAGACCTTCACGGCCAACGGTCTGCCAGTACGCTGGCGTACTGCCATAGGCGCAGGCTATTCAGGGCCGGCCGTTGCCGGAGGCCGGGTCTTTGTCATGGACCGGACGACCAACGCGGATCCTGGCACTGACGTGAAGACGCGTTGGGACTTTCGCGACAAGACGATGGGGTTGGAGCGCGTCCTGTGTGTGGATGAAACCACAGGCAAGATCCTCTGGACGCACAGCTACCCTTGCAGGTACGCTGTGGCCTATGGGAGCGGACCGCGGGCTACTCCAACCGTAAGCGGCGACAAAGTCTATACGCTGGGGACCATGAGCGATCTTTGCTGTCTGGAGGCGGCCACTGGCAAGGAACAGTGGAAGAAGAACCTCGCGCACGACTACGGCGCGGCGGTGCCGCTCTATGGATATGGCATTCAGCCGCTCGTCGAAGGCGGCCTGTTGATAGTTTTGGTCGGAGACAAAGGACCGGCCGTTGTCGCTCTGGACCGGAACACCGGCAAGGAGCAGTGGCGAGCGCTCAGCGCGTCAGAGCCGGGCTACGGCGCACCGCTGATCCGCACTATCGGCGGCCAGCGCCAACTCATCGTCTGGCACGCCGACGGGTTGGCAGGGCTGGCGCCTGAGTCGGGCAAGGTTTTGTGGGAGTTGCCACACGCGACCAAGGTCGGGATGTCCATCACCACGCCGGCCATTGAGAACAACCGTCTGGCGGTTTCGAGCCAGTATGAGGGGACGCTGATGCTGGAGTTCAAACCCGGCGCAGCAGCTCCTGAAGTCCTCTGGAAAGCATCCACGGGAGGAGCACCGGAGAAAGTGTGGAAGAAGGCGGGGTTCAACACGACACTCAGCACCGTGCTGCTGCTCAGCAATTTCGTGTACGGGGTTTCCCTGTATGGCGAGATGTGCTGCCTGAACGGTGACACCGGAGAACGCGTCTGGACCACACTGGCGCCCACCAGCGGCGGGACAGAGCCCAAAGACCGCTGGAGCACAGTCTTCATGGTGCCGCAGCGCGACCGGGTATTCATCTTCAACGAGAAAGGCGATCTGATCCTGAGCAGACTGACCTGCAAAGGTTACGAAGAGATCAGCCGCGCGCACCTCTTGGATCCGGACATGCCCTCTTCCGGCGCCGGCGGGCGCAAAGTGATCTGGTCACACCCGGCGTTTGCCAACCGCTGCGTGTATGCCCGCAACAACCAGGAACTGGTTTGCGTCTCGCTGGCCGCCAATCCCTGAAGCACTTGACCCGTCATTGAGCGGGTGCATCACCGGACTTGCGCAAGCGGTACCCTCTCCCCCGTGGGGAGAGGGTGGCGCTTTAGCGCCGGGTGAGGGGGCCATTTTACGCCTCTCCCACCCCCTCACCCCGCGTTCGCTGCGCTCACGTCGGCCCTCTCCCCACAGGGGAGAGGGGATTGCCCGCAAGTCCGGTTATGCACCCCGCCCCCGTTGAGCGGGTGTCAGTAAATGTACCGCCGGCGAACCTGTCCACTGTTAAGCGCTGCGCATGAATCTCCGCACGGCGGCCCACCACTTGAGCCAGCCAAACAGCATGAGCAGGCTGCCCGCAGCGCATGCCGGGATGATGAGATAGAGGAGCTGCTCATGTGAACTTGGCGTCACCAGCACCAGCATCACGCACAACGCCGCCCACGCCAGGACAGCTTCGGACAACGGAACAACGCCAAGCCAGAAGAAGCAGCTTGGCTTGCCGCGGGCGCTCCACGCCATCAGCGCCGTCATGCCGCACATGAAGAGGAACGCCATTGACGCAGCCGCGCCTGCCTGCAAGCCGGTATCGTTCCTTGCCCAAAGGTTCAACTGGATGAGCCCGAAGAAGAACGAGGGCAGCACTGCGCTGGCCCAAAGCAAGGTCACGAGCATAATTCGCAACCGCGGGTTGCCGTTCAGGCAACTGCCACCCGTCAGCAACACCACGGGGCCCGAGAAGACTGCCGGCAGAACCAGGGAGGCGAAGACCGCAAGCGGCAACCTTTGGGGAGGCCCCGCCTGGCCCCTGGATGACACGCGAAGGATCTCGGGCAGGACGTTCCAGATGCATTCCCAACGGCTGCCAGTCATGGGGACCGCGCATGCCAGGGCACACAGCAACCCGCCCCAGCGCGCCGTCCGCCGCCAGAACCGGCCCGGGTCGAATTCTGCGGGATCGTTCATGGCAGACGAGAATACAGCAATTCGCCACGCCGCGCGAAAGATTCCCGCGAAAAATCACCCGTTCCTTCTTAACAGCATGCGGAAGGCGTGCCCTGTGTGGACCCGCCGGAAACTGAGGGACAGGCCTCCAGCCTGTCCTTGGAGTGCGGCGCCTTGGCGCCGCTTTGAAAGCGGTGGCAAGCCACCGCACTCCAAAGGCGGGATTACGCCTTATGCGCCAAGCGGACGACAGCCACCCGACGGCATAGCCCCCTGCCCTATTCATTCTTCAGTCGCGGCTTCTTCCTCGGCTGCGGCTTGCTCGCCGGCTGTGCACTCGCGACGGCCAGCACGTGTTCCTTCGCCTTGACGATGTCGGCGATACGGCTCTCGCCCGCCTCGCGTTCAAATGACAGGTAGCCATCAAAGCCCGCCCCATCGAGCACCTCGAAGAACTTCGGCCAGGGCACCTGTCCCGTGCCGACGACGACTTCCTGGCCCCACTGGCCGGGCACCGTGGTGCGCACCGCGTCCTTGATGTGGCACTGCCTCACCCGCGGAGCCAGGGCGCGCAGGGCGTCAATCGGGTCGCCCTTGTCGTACAGGATGATATTGGCCGGATCGAAGTTGACCGCCACGTTGGGCTTGTTGAGCCGGTCCAGGAAACGCCGCAGCGTGGGTCCGTCTTCCTGGCCCGTCTCAAGACCCAGGGTAATGCCGCGGCCCGCGAAAAGGCCGGCCACCTGGCTCAGCCGCCCTTGCAGTTTGGTGTACGCAGGGCTGGCGGGTTCCTCCGGCAGGAAGCCCGCGTGGAACGTGACGTACTCCAGGCCGAGGTCCTTGGCTATGGCAACCATCTGCTGGATGTTCTGCCACGTAGCAGGCCAAGTCGCATCGGGAACGACGCCGCCGGTGCGGCGGATGCTTTCCAACGTCGCGTAATCCTCGCCCTCGCAGCCCATCATGCCGGCGATAATCGCGACGCCGCCTGCCGCGAGCTGTTGCTTCGCGTTGACCCACGCCGGGTCCGCGCGCAGCGGGTCCAGCGCAAGTTGCACCTTCAGGATGCCGATTTGCTTGAGCTGCGCAATCAGGTCTGCCGGCCCCTTGGGCCTGAGCGACCAACTGCACACCGCCAATCGTTCTGACACGGATCGTCCAGACATAAGCCCCCCTCCTCGTGACTTGAAACTCAAGTGACCCAGACGCGCAAACTTGGAGCATTATAGCAAAGCGGGGCCGAAAAGCCATTCCCAGAAGCAGGGTTCTCGCCAGGCGGGTGCATGTCAGTAAATGCGTGGCCCAGAGCGTACCGCGGGCGTCCCGCCCGCCTTCGTCCTCGCGCCCTGCCGGCCTGCCACGGGCGGGCGGGACGCCCGCGGTACATTTGCTG
>JBEKKG010000800.1:0-3924 GCA_050010835.1 Planctomycetota bacterium | reverse complement strand
GCAACGACCGTTACATCCAGCCCGAAATGCGCCACCCCATCAACATCAACACCGCCAGCCCCGAGGTGCTCGAAGCCGTCTTCATGGGCGTGTGTTTGACCGGCAACCGCAACGCGGTCCACCGCCAGAATGCGGAGATGCTGGCCGATTTCCTGCGCACTCTCAGAGACCCTATCTTCAGCCCGGAAAGCTACAAGAAGTTTCTGGACATGGCCCAGGCCAAGGGCATCATCAGCATGCCTGAGCGCGACGCGCTCTTCATCAATGGCACTGAGCCGAACAGCCCCAAGCTGCGCACCTCCACCGTAACGTTCTGCTGGTGCTCCTACGGCTCTTACACGATCGAGGGCTCCGCCGTGGTCAATAGCGACAACGGTCTGCAACTCGCCCGCCAGACGTGCCGGGAGTTGCTCACCATGCCCACGCCTTGGCCGGGGCACTTCAAAGTGGAATGGCAGGAGGGCTTCCAGCAACTGCTGGACGAAGGCCAGGGCCCCAGATTGGTGACTTTCCCGTTTCCGATGAGCAAGAACAGGAGCAAGAAGATAGATCCCACGGTCCGCCAGCCGTCGCCCAGTTCCGGCGGCGCGCGGCTGGATGTCGGCCAATGCGGCTTGATGAACCTGCCGGGCGAATACGTTGACCATTGCGACTTTGAGAAAGACCCAGGCTGGCGCCAGGACGGCTACGACATGTCCAAGCGCGGGCCATTCATCTTGCCGGCCCCGCCGAGCCAGCAGGGCGCCCAAGGCGCGCTGGCCGGCCAAGTCGCGACGGACAACCAAACCGGGGATGCCGGGCAGAACGGACAAGGCGATGCGAACCCACAAGTCGGGCAGGGCTGGGAGCCGCCCCTCTTCAAGGGACTGTCCACTCTGCCCGGGGTGGTAGAGATGTGGTACAAGCCCAAGGGCGGTGGGCAGTGCATCTTCTACGACCAGGGCCTGGAGGACGACCGCAACCGCGTCTCCTTCTCCTACGATCCGGCGCATGGCCTGATGTTCCAGATTTGGGACGCGGGTTATGAATGCCAGGACTCCAAGAACAATACTTTCAGCCACCTGAAACGCAAACCGGTCCAGTACATCTATCCGATTTCGCTCGATTCGGGCGAATGGTACCACCTCTGCGGCACCTGGAAGAATGGCCACCCCAATGGCCAGATGATCCTTGTGGACATGCAGCCCGTGCCGCCCAATAATCAGGAGATTAAACGCCGGCCCGGCGTGAAGCTGGCTTCCAACCTGACGCTCAAGGAACAGGACACGATAGATCTCGAGGACATCGAAGATGACAGCGAGTTCTCCCAGGCCGGCGCCGTGCAGATCGGCGAGGAGATCATCGAGTACCAGCAGCGCCAAGGCAACACGCTCACCAAGCTCAACCGCGGCGTGCGCCTGAGCGCCGCGGCCAAACACGACAAGGGCGAACTGGTCCTCGGCTACGGCTATTCCAATTACCTTGCCGGCAACCTGCCCATCGGCGGCGCGACACTCTCCGAAAGGCTGGAGAAGCCGTCGGACCTCGCCAATTGCAAGATAGAGATACGCAAGCGGCCGCCTCAAGACTTTCTCCCGGAATCGGAAACAAAAGAGATGCAGGTTACCGGCTGCGTCGAATTCCCCAAGTCCGGCTTCCTTCTGGTGGACGGGGAGTTGATCTATTACGCGCGCAAGAGCGCCACCGCTTTCCAGGACTTGCAGCGCGGCCAGCATACCCGCCAGGCCGGCCAGCCGGCGCGAAACCATCCCAATGGCGCCGGGGTGCAGCTTGCCAGCTTCCAGATTTCGAAAAAAGGGGATTATGAGCTGGGGGGCATCGTCCAGATTGACGACGACAAAAACCAGAAGATCGTTGAGTGGCTGGCCTATGGGGACATTGTGGAGATGAGCGGCAAGACTTATATGGTCGCCAATATATACAATTATTTCGGCGATGGCAGGATCACCTACTACACGGGGCCGGCACTGGCCGGCCAGAAGAGCTGGCCCTATGGCGTCCGGTCGGCGCCCGGCCAAGCTAACGTCGGCTTCTCCGGCTGGGGCGGCGGCGCTTGGAGTTGGTGGGGCTGGTACAATTGGGGCTGGGGCTTCCGCAACTGTTTTGGCGTCTGCTCTGTGACGAATTCTTCAAACAACGGTGGCGCCCAATATCAAAGCGCCCATGAGAAGCAGGCCAAGGTCATCC
Organism: Planctomycetota bacterium; assembly: GCA_050010835.1. Classification (GTDB taxonomy): domain Bacteria; phylum Planctomycetota; class SZUA-567; order H5-PLA8; family H5-PLA8; genus JAPLOD01. The sequence goes on along the minus strand of JBEKKG010000800.1, from coordinate 1,737 downwards.
CCGTGGTGCGGATGAACGGCCCGCAGTGCGGCAATGCGCTTTCGCCCGTGGGCGAGCAGGGCGTGAGCGAGGTCTCGGTGCTGGAGCGGGGGTCCACAGCCGGCGACCTGATGTACGTCAAGCAAGCGATTGATGGCCAATGGGAGAACTGGCACCAGACCAGTTGGAATCCGCCCCGTTGGGTGTGGGCGGGCTGGTCATTACACTACTACGTGGGACTGAATGATTTTGTCACGCGCTACTACCCCGTCGCCACCTCGCGAATCTTGAAGTGGCCTTCGGGCGAGCTGCCCGATGGCGTCGGCGCCCAGCGCATCGTCGGCGCGGACCGCAACCAGCAGGGCAAGTTGACGGGCATCGTGGACGAGGTCAGGGTCAATTATCTCACCACCCCGAGCGGGCAACTCGCCATGACCACGGACGGCACCGGCATCACGGCCGGCGATAAGGAAATCCAGTTGGAGGAGGACGACGCCTTTCCCTACAACTTCGACGGCGCCAGCTTCAACCCCAACTGGCCGGCCACGGGCGGGCTGCTGCGGATTGAAGACGAACTGATGTTTTACAAGACGCTGAGCAACAGCCAGACGTTCGACTATTATTGCGACGTCTCCCCCTGGCTGAAGAACAACGACTGCCCGGACGGCAAGCCCGAACACACCAAGGAGGGCCGCCAAAGGCACAACCCCAACAACAAGCCTGCAACGCCTGAGGTCTGGCCCAACCAACACCACCGCACCGGCCTGCGCCTGACCAATGTAATCCGCGGCGTCATGGGCACCAAGGCGGTCGAGCACCCTCTGGGCGCGAAGGTGATACTCTTGGACGGCCTGCCAGTCACCCTCTTGCAGGGGGGCCTGATGCGCGACTCCGACACCTTCAGCGTGACTAACGCCGCCGGATTCCCCCTTGAGGGCTATGCCTGGGTTGACGATGAGGTCGTCTCCTGGCAGAAATTGCAAAACAATCAATTCACCGGCTGCCAGAATTTCCACGGGCGCTATGGCACGACAGCAGCCGACCACACCCAGGACGCCATTGTGCGCTGTCTGCCCTTCCGCTATTGGGACCGCGAAGCCAAATACTATGACGGCACCGGCCTGGCCTATTTCCAGTGCGGCTATGCCGCTCACGATGCCATCTGGGACGCTGTAGATTTGCAAATCTCGGGCACCGAGGACCGCCCGCGGCCCAACTGCGTTCAACCGCGCGTACTGGTGCGTTTTGACCAGAACCCGGGTTGGAGCGCCATACCGACAAACCAGGACGGCGGCCTGTATGAGTATCGCGGCAAAAGCAACACCATGAAGCTGAAGGGCCAGCGCGGCGGCGTGCGCGGCAACCAGATTGAGGTGCGTGTGTACTGGGAGTTCAAGAATGGCGCTTTCATCCCGAATTCCGACTGGAAACGCACCTTCACCCTTGAGAGGATGCGCGCCACCTACTTCACGCCCTTCATCATGAGGCGGCTGGATGAGATTGAGAAACGGTGAGCAGGGGGCAGTAGTAGGGCGATCCTCTGGATCGCCAGGCGACCCCGAGGGTCGCCCTACATGAGGACTTGGAAGAGTTGCGGGGTGTCACTTGCAGGTAATCGCTCATCAGTTTCGCGTTGCCAGTCGTCAGCGGCCGGCTGCCGAATGTCACATGTCACCCCTCACCCCTCATCCCTTGCCCCTCACCCCTAGCCCTTCACCCCTCGCCCCTCGCCCCTCACCCCTCGCCCCTCATCCCTCG
>JBEKKG010000799.1:0-3925 GCA_050010835.1 Planctomycetota bacterium | reverse complement strand
TCAGAGACGTTGCTGGTGGTGCGGGCCAAGTACCCACAGTACGCGCACTTGGCCAGGAAGACGTTTGAGGAGTACCGCGATTCCGACGAGGGCAAGAAGCAGCTTGCGGAAGCGCTGGAAGCACACCAGTTGCAGATCGCGGGCCAACTGGCTATCAACAGAACGAGGTGGGACGCCTTGTCTCTGTACAGGCTTTGGGAAGAATGCGCCAGGGAACTGTTGATGCGCGCCTTGGCCGGCGACAGGGACGCGGAACGCAAGGCCGTGCAATACTTGAGGCTGGCCAACTCCATGCTCAAGGCCGCCCAGTTCGACAGATTCCTTGAAGAGGAGGATCCCGAGCCGCGAATTCTGGGGCCCGTCCCGGAGGATCTCGTGGCCCAGGCTGTCCAGCCTTGTAGCACAAGCGTCCCCGCTTGTGCCCCGGCTGCAGCCCCGAAACCTCAGCCTTCCAGCACAGCCGCCCTTGCCAGTGTTCTCGCCTGTGCCTCCCTCTGCGCCTCGGCCAACCCGTCCGCCCAGACGCCCAAATCCGCGCCCGCAAGTGCCGTGTCCGCGCCGCGCGCGTCAACAACCACCCCGTCCGCCAACCCCGGCCCGGAACGGCTCTTGGCCACAGATAAACACAGATGAACACAGATGGGTGAGGGACGGGGGGTGAGGGACGAGGGGTGAGGAACGAGGGGTGAGGGGCTAGAGCAGTTCACGATTGAATGTACCTTTGTAGCATGGGCGTCCCGCCCATGCGCACGAGCGGGACGCTCGTGCTACAGTCAAACGTGAACTGCTCTAGTGGTTAGTGGCAAGTGACAAGAGACATGCCGGCGCGCGTGTTGTCCCCTGGCATGACTCCCATACTTCCCATAACTCCCACCAGACATACTGGTGCGCGTGATACTTTCCCCACGCGCCACCCAAGGCTCTGAGGGGGGCGTAAGGGGAGTAGTAAAATTACCAACGGATTCGCGGTTTTTTTGAGACGGCTTGCGCAGGCGGGCTAGGTGGGACAGGCTTTCCAGCCTGTCCGGACAGCCTGGAAAGGCTGTCCTACCAGCGCTTCAATGCCCCGCAGCAGCGTTTGTATTTCATCCCGCTGCCACAAGGACACGGTCTGTTCCGTGAGGCCGGGCCGCCAAACCCCAGGCCGTCCAACAAATCGTCGTAGGTGTAAACGGGCGCCCTCAGTGTCTCTGGAATGGGGGGGGCAATGTGGCGGACGTACTCGGCAGCCCCGCTGCACAAGCAGGCCCGGATAATGCCGGTCGCCAGCTCGTGCGCGACGCTTGGGTCGTCAAGATGATCCTGGCAGGCAGGCATGCGCGGCGCCAGGTTGATCAGGACTCTCGTGATGTCATCCGCGGCCTCGCGGAACACCGGCAAAGCGGCCCCTGTGCAGATATCGAAGTCTGGCAGGGCGAGCAGCGTGGAAGCCAGCAGCGTGCCCTTCTGAGCGGTTGTGCTCATAGCCCGGTTCGGTATGAAAAGGTCGGTGCCACGCAGCACATCACAGCACTCAACACCCACACCAGGCTCAGGCTTGTTGACTTTCAGCACCGCGTAGCGCGCATGGGCCATGGCCTTCAGCACGATTTCCTCGTCCGAACCGGGGAGCGGCGGATGGCGGCGCAGATAGCGCGCGGCCAGGTTGAGTCCTTCCTTGGGCAGATGGTAGACGCAGTAATCGAGCAAAGCCGCCATCTCGGCTTCCACCTGATACGCCACCCTGCCGTCATGCCATAAACCTAACCGGCGTGCGCCGGCTTCAAGCATCCCCTCGTCCACCCACTCGAGGATGCCGGACAGAAAGCCGTCCGCGATCTCTTTGAATGTGTCGTACTGCGTCAGAACATCCGAATCAGTGCGTACCACGAGGCGCCTCGCCTTCTCCCCCCGCGATCAGCCATCCCCCGGCAACGTCCAACGTTCAGTGCTTATTTATCGTCATTTTTGGGCTCCCGCTGAAGCCAATTCAATTGCATACAAGGAGGTCCGCGCCGTGATATAGAGCGTCTTCCTGTCCGCGCCGCCGAAACAGATGTTGGCGGGCGTTTCGGGCACGAGGATCTTCCCGATCAGCGCGCCTTCCGTGTTGAAGATCTGCACGCCATCGCCGGCGGTTGAGAACAGGCGTCCCGCGCTGTCACAACGAATGCCGTCCGGCAAGCCCTTGTCAATCGCGCAGAACACTTTGCCGTTGGCCAAGGTGCCGTCGTCCTTTACGTCAAAGACGCGGATGTGGCGCGGCTGGCCCGAATCGGCGATGTAGAGCTTCTTCTCGTCGGGCGAGAAGCACAGGCCGTTGGGCATGTCGAAGTCGTCCGCGATGGGCTTAAGCTCCTTGGTCTTGGGGTCGAGGCGGAAGACGAAGTTCTTGGGCTGCTCCCGCTTCTCGCCTTTGGGCACGCCATAGGGCGGGTCGGTGAAGTAGATCATGCCGTCGGACTTCATCACCAGGTCGTTGGGCGAATTGAGTTTCTTGCCGTCGTAGCTGTCCGCCAGCACGGCGATCGAACCGTCTTTTTCAGTGCGCGTGACGCGGCGGCTGGAGTGCTCGCAGGTGAGCAGCAGGCCGTCAGTGGAAAGGAAATTGCCGTTGGCGTTATGGCTGGGCGTGCGGAAAGTCGTGAGTCCGTCCTTCTCGCTCCACTTCTTCAGCTCATCCGCCGGAATGTCGCTGAAGACCAGGAATCCGCCGGGCATCCACACTGGCCCCTCGACGAACTTCAGCCCGCCGGCGAGCTTCCGCAGGACGGCGCCCTTGGGCACGATCCTGGAGAATTCAGCCTCGTCCCGGATGTCGAATTCGCCTGCGCAAGCCGCCAGCCCCAGTACTCCGGCAACCGCAGCCAGTAACGCGTAGTGCATGTTCCCTCGCTTTCTTTGCCGAGCCTGTACGGCAGCCTTTGCCACAGAGAACACAGAGGACACGGAGAACGGAAAGTAACAGAAACCAGGGAATTGGGCAACGGACATTATTGACACTTGTAACCGTTCAGTCCCCCCTGGCCCTTCCCGTCCACAGGTGTAGTGGATGGGGAGAATGGGAATGAAGGGAAAGATAGGAAAAAATGATGCTGAGTCCTCCCATCGTTCCCATACTTCCCATACTTCCCATTCTCTGCCCCGCGGACGCGGGGAAGGCCGGGGTGCGCCTGAACGGTTACGAAAACTGCAAATTGAAAATTGAAAACTGAAAATTGCAAATTAGAAAGGACAGAAGGGCGTCATGCCAGGCTATTGGGCGGGCAAACGAGTCGTCGTCACAGGAGGGGCCGGGTTTCTCGGTTCTTTTGTCTGCGCGCGGTTGCGTGCCGGCGGCGCCGGGGAGCTCATCGTCCCGCGCCGCAGGGATTACGACCTGACCGAAGCCGCCGCCGTGCGGAAGCTCTACGCCGAGGCGCGCCCCGATGTGCTCATCCACCTGGCCGCGGAGGTGGGCGGCATAGGAGCCAACCAGGCCAGCCCGGGCCGGTACTTCTACGCCAATATGGCTATGGGGCTGCACCTTATCGAGGAGGGCCGCAAGTCCGGCCTGGGGAAATTTGTCCAGGTTGGCACAGTCTGCGCATACCCCAAGCACACCCCCGTGCCGTTCAAGGAAGAGGACCTCTGGAACGGCTACCCCGAAGAGACCAACGCGCCCTACGGCATCGCCAAGAAAGCCCTGCTGGTGATGCTGCAAGCTTACCGCCGGCAGTACGGTTTCAACGGCATCTACCTGCTGCCCGTGAACCTCTACGGCCCGGGCGACAACTTCGATCCCCGCACCAGCCACGTCATTCCGGCGCTCATCCGCAAGTGCGTTGAGGCCCAGCGGGGCGGCGTGGACCACATCGTTTGCTGGGGCACGGGCGCGGCCTCGCGCGAGTTTCTTTTCGTGAAGGACTGCGCCAACGGCATCGTGCTGGCGGCGGAGAAATACGAT
>JBEKKG010000798.1:0-3932 GCA_050010835.1 Planctomycetota bacterium | reverse complement strand
CACTCCAGCGGTCAGCCCGATGACGACAGTCGATCGGACGCTGACGAGCAACTGGGAGAGCACGTCCTGGCCGTAGGTCGTCGTCCCGAGGAGGTGGGACCAGTTCGGCGGCCGCGCGATGTCGCTCGTCGAGAAAAGGCGCGACGGGTTGTAGGGCGCAAGATACGGGCCGACGATCGCGAGAAATACGAAGATGAGGATGATGACGACGCCGGCGCGCGCCTTGCCCGGCAAACGGGACCAGACATGGCGTCGGCGGATCTTGTAGGCCAACTGCCCGAAAAAGCTCGAGACGGTCCCCATCAGTACGCCGCCCTCGTGCGCGTCCTCGGGTCGGCGATGACGTAGATCGCGTCGGCGATCAGGTTGGCGATCAGCACCGCCATCACGATCACCAAGAAGATGCCCTGCATCAGCGCATAGTCCTCACCGACGACCGCCTGGTACAGCGTGTAGCCGATACCCGGGTAGGAGAATACGAGCTCCATGACGAGCGCCCCGGCGACGACATAGCCGAGCGAGATCGCGAAGCCGGCGATGTTCGGAAGGATCGCGTTGCGAGCGGCGTAGGTCATGACCACACGGCGGTTCGAGAGGCCCTTCGCCTGGGCGGCAAGGACGTGGAACTGCTGATGCTCCAGAACTGGTCAGTCTCCCGCGCCGTCGTCGCCTCCTCGGACGCCAAGCAGTTGACGTCCGCCACGCCCATCGGCTGGATCGGCCACGGCGGGATGACCTGCGCCAGTCCCGGCAAGCCCACTTGCCTGGAGAATGCGCGCTCGTTCCTCAAGCAACCGGGCCAATGGTGCCTCGAGCGCGCCACAGGCACGCTCTCTTACCTGGCGGCGGAAGGCGCGGGCCCGGACACGCTCCAGATTGTCGCGCCGCTGCTCGAACAGTTCGTGCTCGTCACTGGCGAGAAAGGCAAGCCTGTCCGCAACCTGCGCTTCCAGGGGTTGAGCTTTGAGCACGCCGAATTCCCCATGCCTGAGTTCGGCTATTCCGAGTGCCAAGCGGGACATTACGGCCCGAACATGAAGAAACCCACATATCCGCCGCCTGTGGCCCTCGAATACGTCTACGCTTGCGACTGTAGAGTCGAACGCTGCCGCATCGCGCACACCGGCTCGGCGGGCCTAGGCTTCGGCGCGGGTTGCCAGCGCAACGCCGTGGTGGGTTGCGAGCTCACGGACATCGGCGGCAACGGCGTCGTGATCGGCTGGCGGGGCAAGGGCAAGTTGCAGCAAGAAAAAGAGGGTCCGCTCGACGCGGACTGGGACGATCCCGCCGACGCGCCCGCCGCGAATGCGGTGCTCAACTGCCATATCCAGCGCTGCGGCGCGTCCAGCCACGGTTCCGTGGGGGTCTTCGCCGCCTTCAGCGCCGACACCCGGATCGCACACAACGAAGTCCACGACATGCCTTACACCGGGATTTCCGTGGGCTTCCGCTGGAACACGACGCCCACCACCCAGTGCCGCGCCCTCGTGGAATACAACCACATCTACGACGTGATGAAACAACTGGCCGACGGCGGCGGGATCTACACGCTGGGCTTCCAGCCCGGCACGACCCTGCGCGGCAACCTGATTCACGACGTCCATCGCAGCGGCAGCGCGCAAGGCGGCGCGCCCAACAACGGCTTCTTTGTGGACGAAGGCAGCAAAGGCTTCCTCTTCGAGGAAAACGTGACCTACGCCACCAGCGGCGAACCTGTCCGTTTCAACCAGAACCAACACGGCTGGCACACCTGGCAGAACAACTGCTTCGGCATCCGCGTGGCTGCCAAGGGCAAGGTCGGCAACGGCCTGTATTGCGACGGCCACACCGGCTACCACGAGGAACCCCATGCGCCCGCCCTCGACCCGGCGCAACTGACGATTGAAGCCTGGGTCAACCTGCCGGAGTTCCCGGCCGGGAAGGACGCCAGGCGCTGGATCGTCAACAAGAACAGCAACGAATTCGCCGAGGGGCACTATGCGCTGGTGATAGACGGCGACAAAGTGGGCGCGTACCTGAACATCGGCGGCGGCGAGAAGAACTGCATCGCCGCGTGGTGCCCCAAGCCCCTGCTGAAACTCAACCAGTGGCATCATCTGGCCCTGACCTACGACGGCGCGGACCTGAAGGTCTACTGCGACGGGGCGGCCGTGGCCACAACTGCTGTGAACAAGCCGCGCGTGCCGGGCAAAGCACCCCTGGCCATCGGCCGTCGCCAGGACGGCTTCGTCTGTTTCAAGGGGACCATTGATGAAGTGCGCCTCTACAGCCGCGCGCTGCCCGAGGCCGAGATCGCTGCGCATTGCGCCGCGCCCGAAGAAACCGCCAAGAAGAAAGACGACGGCCTGGTGAGCCACTGGGGCTTTGACGAGGACGTAAAACAGGATCAAGTCGTCGAGAAGATCAAGGCCCAGGCCGGCCTGGAGGAAGCCTACCGCAGAGCACTGTTGGGACAGTAGGTCAGGGTAACGACTTTTTGCCACAGAGGACGCAGAGAAGTTGGAAAAGAACAGCAGGAAAATCTCTGTGACCTCTGTGGCTGAAACGTTCGTTACAGGTTCTGCGTCGCGAAGGCCTCAACTGCCGCCGCGGCGTTGGCGGGCGGCGTGCCGGGCTGAATGCCTTTGGCCGGCGCGAGGATGTAGCCGCCGCCTTTGCCCATGCGTTTGCACAGTGCCTGGACGCGCGCACGGATCTGCTTCGGCGTGCCGAACTGGAGCGTGCTCTGGCTGCCCAGGCAGCCCCAGAAGGTGATCTTGTCCCCGAACTTTTTCTTCAGCGCGAACGGGTCCATGCCCGCGGCTTCGGGCTGGACGCTTTCCAGGACGTCCAGGCCGATCTCGATGAGGTCCGGGATGATTGCGGCCACGGAGCCGCAGGAGTGGCAGATCGTATGCTTGCCCTGGGCGTGGGTGGCCGCAAAAACCTTGGCCCAACGCGGCTTGAGCAGCTTGCGCCAGCGCTCGGGGCCGATGATCACGCCGCGCTGGTCGCCCCAGTCGTCGCCGAACATGACCGCATCGGCGCGGATGTCCTTGAACCTGGCGACCATGCCCAGGCGCAGCGCGGTGAGCTTCTCCAGCAAGGCCTCGTAGAAATCCTGTTCGGCGATGCAGTCCATGAGAGCGTTTTCGAAACCGCGCAGGCGCCAGGATTGTTCGAACAGTCCCCAGCCGTTGCCCAGGATGCTGAACTGCTCAGCCTGGGGTCCGGTGAGCTGGGCCACGTTCGCGTCCACGCTCAGCGGGAACTGTTCCACCGCGGGCCAGACGATGCTGTCCAGGCGCGGCTCGCTCAGGGCCGGCTTCTCGAGGTGCCACGGCCGCCGGTCCACGCGCCAGACGGTCCCAAAGATGTCTTGCCTGTGGGCCGCATCAATCTGCCGTTCGGCATTCGCGTCCACCCCGCCCACGGTCTTGAGGAAAGACTGAAGCTTCCCGCGCCAGTCCGTGGCGCCGTAGTAAGCATCCAGTTCCTTGTCCGTGCCATCATCGAAACCAAACGAGTACGGAACGCGGTCCGTTTCCCGGTGGTTGATGGCTGCCAGCACGTAGTCCCGGTGTGTCATGTGCAGTTCCTCCGCCCCAGTCTGCGCTTTGTCTGAAGACCCCTGTCCAAGATACGGCGCGGGGCGCTGCGATTCAACTGCATTGCGTTTTGGAAGGTGGCCGGGTAGTATTGCCTGGCGGGATGAAGCAGGGCCATCCCACAGCGAGTATGTCCTTGCGGGGCGTAGCTCAGCTTGGTTTAGAGCGCCTGGTTTGGGACCAGGAGGTCGCCGGTTCAAATCCGGCCGCCCCGATTACCTTTAGGGAACAACCTGCCGGGCTGGGCCACCGAGTCCAGCCCGGGCTTGGCCTGAAAGACCAGTTCACCGCGCTCAAGTTGATAGAGTGTGCGTTTGCCCTGCTGAACAGGCTGGAAGTGCAGCC